>JAMOUY010000190.1 GCA_027067895.1 Acidobacteriota bacterium | reverse complement strand
CCTTTGTAATTTTCAATAATTGTTTTCAGTATTTTTCTGTCAATTTCGTCAAGACCTTTTTTGTCTATTTCAAGTTGGTCAAGGGCATACTGGGCTATTTCAAAAGAGATTACTCCGTCTCCCTTAACTTCCGCAAAGTCCCTTACCCTTCTCAAAAGCCTGTTTGCAATTCTCGGCGTTCCCCTTGACCTTCCGGCAATTTCATAAGCCCCCTTTTCCTCAACCTCTATTCCCAAAATTGAGGCAGTCCTTTTGATAATTTTCACCAATTCGTCAACCGAATAGTAATTAAGCCTGTGGATAATGCCGAATCTGTCCCTTAAAGGCGCGGTTAAAAGCCCAGCCCTCGTTGTTGCGCCTATCAACGTAAAGGGATTGAGTTTAAACCTATAACTTCTTGCGCCCGGACCGCTTCCCGTCACCAAATCAAGTTGAAAGTCTTCCATTGCGGGATACAGAATCTCCTCAATGTTTGAAGAAAGCCTGTGAATTTCGTCAATAAACAAAACGTCTTTGGGTTGTAATCTCGTTAAAATTGCCGCAAGGTCTCCCGCTTTTTCTATTACGGGACCCGAGGTTATCTTTATGTTTACCCCCAACTCGTTGGCAATTATTGAGGCAAGCGTTGTTTTTCCTATGCCGGGCGGTCCGTAAAAGAGACAGTGGTCAAGCGCTTCGTCTCTGTTTTTTGCCGCTTGAATAAAAATTTTCAGGTTTTCCTTAATTTTTTCCTGCCCGACATATTCGTCAAGGGTTTTCGGCCTTACCGTTTTTTCAAAACCGTTTTCCTCTTTTGTCTGGGCAAGGTTTCTGATTATGTCCATAGGTTATAGTTTATTACAAATCTCCCAAATTAACAATCAATTGTATCCTAAAAGCCTTTTGGCAATTATCTTTCCTTCCTCTACTCCCGGCTGGTCAAAGGGGTTTATGTTGTATAGGTATCCGCAGATTGCCGTCTGCAACTCAAAAAGATAGATAAGCCTTCCCATGTTTTCAATGCTCAATTCGTCAATCTCGTAAAGAATAAGCGGCTTGCCGTCGTTTTCAAGAGCCTGCATGGTGCCTTCGCATTCCGCATCCATAAGTTTTGAAAACGTTTTGCCGTTTAGGTAGGACAACTCTTTGTATTCGCTTAAACTGTCGGGTATCAAAATGTCTTTTTTGTTTTTTATTTTGAAAAAAGCAAAAAATTTGTCTTCGGGACCTTCTTTGTAAAGTTGCACTTGGGAATGCTGGTCGGTTACCCCTTTTGCAAGCACTCCCGTTGCCCCGACTTTTACCTCGTTTCCGTCTCTATCAAACCTTTTCCCCAAAGATTCGGCAAAAAGTTGCAGATACCACTCGCCGAAACGGTATAAATTGTCGGAATAGATAAACATTACCTTTATGTTTTTCCCTTTGTTGAAAAAGAGATAATCCAAAACAGCACCTTTAACCGATTTGTCCGCTCCCTCTTTCTTCTCGTTCAAAGCGCCGTTTACAAGCGATTTGGTATCTATTCCGCAGTATTGAAGCGGAAAGATTCCTACCGGGGTTAAAACGGAAAAACGCCCCCCGACATTTGCAGGCACTTCCATGCTTAAAATACCTTTTTCGTCGGCAAGTTTTCTCAAAACACCTTTTTCCCTGTCGGTTGTTATGACAATTCTTTTCAATGTTTCGGCTTCTCCCAACTCTTTTTCAAAAAGGTTGAAGAAAAACTTAAACTGAGATATAGGCTCAACCGTTGTGCCGGATTTTGAGATTACGTTTATAACCGTTTTTTCCGGATTCATTGATGAAGCAACAGAATAAATTGTCTCGGGGTCAACATTGTCAAGAATTATAAGTTTTTTTGTCAAATTGTTCTGAAAAGCGTCCCTTACCATCTTGGCGCCCAAAGCGGAACCGCCTATGCCCAAAACCAAAAGAGTATCCACGTTTTCGGGAAGTTTATCCGCTATCTCTTTCGCTTTGTTTACGTGTTCAAGGGTTTCGGGAAGTTCGGTAAAGCCTATTGAGGAATCTTTTTCTATCTCTTCCGCATAAGCAAGTCCATTTTGGTAAAGTTTTTTAAATTCATTTTCATTAACAATGTCTTGAAGTTTTCTTAAATCAAGGTTGACAGCCATTTTATCCCCCGTCAAATAATTTTTTCTTTTAAATTTACCTGTCTCAAAGCCTCGTAAGAGACAATCGCCACCGAGTTTGAAAGATTCAAACTTCTTGTTTTGCCAAGCATGGGTATTTTGTAAACAAGGTTATCGGGATTATACACTATTTCGTCCGGAAGCCCCAAAGTTTCTTTCCCGAAAACAAGAAAATCTCCTTTTTCAAATTCGGCGTCCCAATAGATTTTTTCCGCTTTTTTTGAAAAATAGAAAATTCTTTCCGGCGTGTTTTTTTCAAGAAAATCCGAATAATTTTTGTAAACCTTTAAATTCAGGTGTTTCCAATAGTCAAGCCCGGCCCTTTTCATATACTTGTCTTCAAGGGAAAAACCCAAAGGCTCAATCAAGTGCAAGGTTGCGTCAAGCCCTACGCACAACCTTCCGATATTGCCGGTATTCTGCGGTATTTCAGGCTCAAACAAAACTATGTTAAACATTATTCCCCCAAAAATTTCAGCAGTTTGCAGAAATCCTCAATTCCGTAATCCAAACACAAAATTTTCAAAGCCTCTTTGTCAAAAGGATAAATTGAAATCAACTTTTCAAAATAACTCTTTGCCTTGTTTTTGTCGGCTTTAAAATATTCAAAGGATTTTTTTCTGTAATCTTCAATTTTGTCCCTAACTTTTTCAAAATCAAAATTATTGCTGTCAAGGAAAATAAAATTTGAACACAAATCCTCGGTAAAAAAACTGTCATTTAGAAATTTAATATCAAAACCCTTTTTTTCGGAAATAAAAGCAAGAATACTTCCCGCCTCTTCCGTCAACCCGTAATCGGAAGAAAATTTTTCAATAAGGTTAACCGCTTCCTTGTAATCCCCGTTTGCACATAGAATTAAGGACTTGTTTAACATAAAAACCCCGCTTTTATTTGCAAAAGGAAAAAACTTTAAAGCGGATTCAATATCGTTTTTAAGTAAATAGCAACCGGCAATATTGTTTTGAAAAATATCGCTCGGATTTAATTTATTTCCTTTTTCAAAAAATTCAACGGCAAGGTCGTAATCTTCCTCTTTCACTTTGATAAGCCCGATTTTTAGAAAATCTTCGCTTCGTGGATTTTTGACAAATGTAAAAAACTCCGAAGCAAGTTCATAGTTTTCGCATTCATACAAAGCATTAAACATTGTTTGAGAATAAAAAGATTTTTTTGAAAAAGCGTTTTTTAAACTTTCGCAAAGAGAAGCGTCTTTGTAAATACAGAGAAGACTTAAAGCAAGGGAAAATTTTTTAAACTCGTCAACCTTTATGGTGCCGAAAGGCCAGCGGGATTTTTCAAACTTTAAGGCAAAATCCTTCAAAGTTTGATTAAGAAGTTTATCAACGCTTCCCTCAAAAAAATACTCTTTTGCGGAAGAATCAACATCAAAAATTCTAACCGTCAACTTTAAATCTTCCTTGCTTCCCTCAAAACTTCCGTTAACAAGATACTTTGCCCCCATTTGTCTTGCAACCGCTATCTGAGTCGCATAGGTAAAATTTCCCGAGGGAAGCAAATCCATATCTTCCATTGCTTCAACTCTTTTACACATTTCTGAATTAAATACACTTTCAAAATAAATCTCAAAACCGTACTTCAAGTAATTTAAAGACTTCCCGCCTTTGTTTTCAAACGGAAAAACGCAGTAATTTCCCGCAAAAATCACGAAAGAGAAAGCAAGAAAGAAAAAGAAGCAAATTGTTTTTTTCAACTTTTTTTGCTCCCGAAGATTATCTTGCCTGCCGAACTCTGCAAAACGTTTGTAATAAACACGTCAATTTCTTTTCCTATGCTGTCCTCTCCGTCGTTTACAACAACCATTGTGCCATCAACAAGGTATCCGACCGCCTGCCCCTCTTCTTTTCCTTTTTTAATCGGGGTTATTCTTATTATTTCGCCCGGCAAAGCCATAGGCTTCAACGCGTTTGCCAAATCGTTTATGTTTAAAACCGAAATTTCGTTTACGCTTGCAATTCTGTTTAGACTGTAATCGTTTGTTACAACCTTTGCTTTAAATTTTCTTGCAAGCGCTATAAGTTTGTGGTCAATATCTTTCTCTCTCGCAAGATCCAATTCACACAAAACAAACTTAATATTTTTCAAATTTTTTAACTTTTCAATCAAATCAAGAGCCATTTTCGCCCTCTGCCTTTTTAAATCCGAACCTGTTTTGTAAACCTTTTCAATCTGGGTTAACACAAATCTCGGAACCATAACCGTCCCGTCAAGAAAACCGGTTTCAATAACCTGATAAATCCTTCCGTCCATTAATGCAGACGCATCAAGAATTCTGACACAACCTCTGTATTCGGGAAGGTCGGAATCAAAAAACAAAAACCTTTCGCTTCTTCCAAGCCTTGCGCCAATGACAAACGATAAAAAAACAAGAGCAACAAAGATAAAAGCCAGATACTGCTCGGGCACCACTCCGAAAAATTTTAATCCCGAAAGAATAATCATAAAAACAAAGAGCGTCAAAAGGGTAAAGAAAACCGTGCTTGCCTTTAAAAAACTAACGGCAAAATCAACAAGTGCAACAATAACGGTTAAACTTAACAACAAAACCCAGTCCTGCTTGAAAAAGTAAATAAAACTCAAAAGAATTAAATAACCGAAAATCCTAAAAAACATCATAATAACCTCTCTTCAAAAAATATAATATGGTCAAAAAACCTTTAAGGTAATCTAATTATAACCAATAAATCACTTTGTTCAAAAAAGTTTAAATAACGAAATTTAAAAAACACCCTAAAATTTTTTTTAGCAAGATTAAAAACAGAAAAAACACTTAAAAACGGCAAATTTATTTTTAAAAAAGTTACGATTTATCCCTTTTTTTATCCTCGTACATTTTACGGTCGGCAAGTTGTAGCACAAAATCCATTCTTGAATTTTCATCAAAACTTTCAATACCGCAGGCAACGGTAAGTTTGACGTCTTTTATGGAATTGCGTATCTCTTTTTTAAACTTCTCAATTCTCTTTTCAATTTCATCCCTTGACAAACCGGGACAAACAATTAAAAATTCGTCTCCGCCAATTCTAAACAAACCGTCATCCGAGCGGAAAATTGACTTCAATTTAGACGCAATTTCCACAAGACACTTGTCTCCCACAGAATGCCCCAAATTGTCGTTTATATCTTTAAAATCATTAACATCAACAAATGCCATACAGCCATTTTTCCTTTCAATGCTTTTAAAAAAACTTCTCAAAACCCTTCTGTTTTTCAACCCGGTTAAAGGGTCAACATCTACAAGCGCCCTCAAACTCTCCTGATTTCTTTCCAATTGAAGATTTGCCTCTTTTAACTCTCCCATAAGCCTTATTACCAAACCTACAAAAAACGTAAGTGCTAAAATAAATTCCGATATGGCATCAAAGAAAGAAGCCCGAGTCATATAAACGGGAATTTTTTTATTAAAAAACCAAGAAAACATAACAATAAAATGATGAAGAAACATTAATCCGTGTATAAAAAAACCGAATGAAACAACCTTTAAATCAACTCTTTTTCTCTCCTTAAAACACACGACACCGCCTGCCAATAACAGAAATGCAACTGTCCCGTATACAAAAATTTGAATATAAACCGGATGCAAAAAGAGGAAAACAACCCACAAAAGTATTAATGCCGGGAAAAACGAAAACAGAGAGAAATGAAATCTTCTATCCTTGCCGGAAAACTCAATTGCAGAAACAAAAAGAATTAATGTAAACAATATTTTATTAACACCGTACAAAGCATAAAATAAAATTTGTTCGGGACTTTTTCTATGAGGAAAGACATATGAAACTATCAATACCTGAGTTAAAGCGATAAGGTTTATTCCCCATGCCGTAGCCCATCTTAAAAAAGGTTTTCTTCGTGTTGCAAACCAAGATACGAGGAAAACAATAAAAAGAGGAAGTTGAATCATAAGTTGTATAGATACAGACCATGCCGACAAGGCAATGTCAATTGGCATAAAATTCTTCATAGTTTCATACCTTCAATGTTAATTTTAACAGAATCAATATTAACAAATTTTTTCAACTAATTTTTAAGTGATTTAGAGCACAAAAAAATTTTTTAGACTTTCCTTTAAAGCAAAAAGAGGATACTATCTGAATAATTTTAAGATTTTGTGGAGGAGAAAATTATGAAAAAAAACAAACCAAAAGCCCTAATCTGGATTATTATTCTAATGCTCTCAACCTTTGCGTTTGCAACAGACTACTACGTTTCTACCACAGGCAACGACAACAACAACGGAACCCTTTCTTCGCCTTTTAGAACAATTTCAAAAGCGGTAAGCGAAGCATCGGAAGGCGACACCGTTTACGTAAGAGAAGGAACATACAGCGAAGCGGTTAGGATAAGAAGAAGACTTACCTTAAAAACATACAACAACGAGCATGTGCTAATTGAATGTCCGATTAACGATGAAAATATAGACACAACCCTGACAATAGACGTTGACGCAGACGGCACAATTATTGACGGTTTTGAGATTACGGGGGGATACTATTACGGCATTATGCTTTTTACCAAATGGGACTGGGGAGAAGCGGACAGAAGCGGTGCAACAAACATTACAATAAAAAACTGCAACATACATCATACCGGAAGAGACTGCATAAAAATCACCCCTGAATGCGACAACATGACTATTGAAAACTGCGAAATACACCATTCCGGAACAAGGTATGACGGAAACGCGGAAGGAATTGACAACGTAAACAGCGACAACATGGTTGTAAGAAACTGCCATATACACGACATTGCCACAAACGGTGTTTACGTAAAAGGCGGCGGGACAAACGCCGTAATAGAAAAAAACATAATAGAAAACTGCGGAGAAGGCGGTGTATGCATAGGATTTGACACAAGCCCCGAATACTTTGACACAAACACAAACCCCGACAGATACGAAGCCATAAACTCGGTAGTTAAAAACTGTCTTATTGTCAACACAAAGTATGAAGGAATAGGTTTTTACGCCGCAAAAAACTGCGGTGCATACAACAACACTTTGGTAAATGTTGCAAAAAACGACCACAGCGCCATTTACTTCGGAGTTGCGTTGCAGGACTGGGAAGCGGACAGCGACCCTAATGACGGCATAGGATACAGGCCGCCAAGCACAAATGTTGAAGTGAAAAACAACATAGTTTATCAATCTTCCTCAATATCAACACCTGCGGTTTTTATCAGAACTTTTTATCATGAAGGGGATGTGGGAAGGGTTAACGGATACGACGGAATGCCAAAAATGGATTACAACTGCTACTATTTTTCGGGCAATACTCCCACTTTTACAGACAGGCGTCCGGGACACGAAATTGAAAACGCCACGCTTTCCCAATGGCAACTCCACATAAACGGCGAAAACCACTCTTTTGTTTCAGACCCCAAATTAGATGAAAATTATAAACCTCAAAGCGGAAGTCCGTGCATTGATGCGGGAGACAGCAGCGTCCCTGTTGACGAAGACATAGATTCAAATCCCAGAAGCGCTCCCTATGACATAGGATGCTACGAAACAAACGGAAGCGGCGGCGGAGACGACAATAATGACAACAATAAAGTGTATTACTTCGGCCACATTGCGCACAGAAACTATACAACCTATTTAATCGCTTACAATACGGGGAGCAATAAAGCAAACTTTACAGTAAAATTAGCCAATACAATGGGCGGAATTATTGAAGTTCACACTTATAACGTAGAAGCCAAATCCATGCTTCAAATTGAAGTTTCGGCAAACGAAGACGCAAAAACCGGTAAAATTTTTCTAAATTCCGGAAAAGCGATTTTCAAAGCGGTTTACTTTAACACCGACGGCGGAATGGCGGAATTTATTTTAGGAAACACACTTCACAAAAACCTTTACTTTACATTTCCGTCATACAATCAAAACATAACATGGAACGGAATAGCGGTATTCAACGGGTCGGACAGAGAGGTTGCCGTAACCGTAAGGGCATACAAAAACGGACAGGAAGTCGCACAGCAGAATTTTTCAATTCGCTCCTTTGCAAAACTTGTTGACGTTATAGGAATGGAAGACGGAATTTTTCCCGATTTGGGATTAGACGGATTTGACATGGTAAAGGTTGAATGCTCATCAGAATCACTCTGCGGATTAAACATTTCGGGGGACGGACAGGAAAAACTTGTCTTTACTCCTGCAATTGCAAAAGAATAAACAACTATTTAAAAAAACCTGTTTTTCTAACAAGCCTCTCTCTTCTTTTTTCAAGTTTAAAGAGAAGAGAGGGGTTTTTGCACAATTTGACAGCCAAATCGGTATGCATCAAGGCTTTTTCAAAATCTTTTTTCTTATGCTCGTAATATTTGGCAAGTTCAACATGACTGACAAAATTATCGGTTTTTTTCCACAAATTCGCCGCTTTTTCAATATCGCCCTGTTTTTTCAGACAAAACGAAGCTAGCATGTATATTTCTTCCCTCAATTTGTCAGAATTTTTTTGCACGGCAATTTTTCTCAACTCGTTTAAACAGGCATTGTAATCCTTTAAGGAAAAAAACTTCCTTGCGCGGGCAAAAGAAACATAAAAATCGTCTTCCCGCCCTATTTTTGCAAAAAGTTTGAAAAGCGACACTACGTCGTGAAGGTTGTGGACAAAAACCTTTTCAAGCAAATCGGTTTTTCCGCTTAAAAGAAAACTTCTGTATGCAAAAGGCGCCATTGAGCCCGGCAAATCGCCTTTTCTGTAAAAACCAAGAATATTTTTTTCAATATCGGAAAGCCTGAACGAATTTAAAAAATCCTTCCAAATAAAGCGGGAAATATGGAAAAGGTCAATCTGCTCAATATCCGGCTCATCAATTCCGTTCATTACGCACCTTGTTTTAATTACCGGAATATCAAAGCACTTGCCGTTAAACGATACGACAATTTTTCTTTCCTTGAAAAGCCCGATTAAAGTTTCAATCAATTTAAATTCAACAGAGGGATTTGAAACAAAATACTG
>JAMOUY010000189.1 GCA_027067895.1 Acidobacteriota bacterium | reverse complement strand
CAAAGACTTTCTGGCAACTATTGCAATCTGGTCGTCTATTGCAGATTTCGTTTTTGCAGTCCATTCCGAAAGCAGAATAACAAAAGAATCAATTAAAACAAAACTAAGCCTTATACTTAAAAAAACAATTATGAACAAAAAGGAATTGTCCGCTATTTTTTTAAACATTGGATAGGGGATATCTGCCTCAAACAGTGAAATTATGGCATAGAAAGCAAAAACAAGTACAAAACCGTTTATTACGGAAGGTATATTTTCCGCAAGGTAATCGTCGCTTTTCGTAGCGGTTTTCCCTGCCACTTTGCCTAAAATTGCAAAAAATCTTTTAATCGCAATTCTTCTTAGAAAAAACGCCACAAAAAGAACAAGAAGGGCGATTAAACCCTTCCTGACATATTCATTTTGAATAAGATGCGAAACAGTTTCGCTATTCAGCATACAATCCGTCAATTATCTCTTTATACTTTTCGTTTACAATTCTTCTCTTAACTTTCAAAGTAGGTGTCAATTCCCCGCCTTCCTGAGTTAACTCGTGTGGAAGCAGTGCAAATTTCTTAATCTGCTCATACCTTGCAAGGTCGTGATTTACTTTTTCAATTTCCTTTGCAATTAAATCTTTTACAACCTGCTTTTCAATCAAGTCTTCATGGGAAGAATATTCAATTCCGTTTTGTTTCGCCCATTTTTCAAGCACTTCAAAATCAGGCACTATCAAAGCGGAAATATACTTTCTTTTATCGCCTATCAATACGGCTTGTGTTATGTATTTGCTCGCCTTTAACGCATTTTCAATAGGCTGAGGCGCAACATTCTTTCCGCCGGAAGTCACGATTATCTCTTTTTTCCTGTCCGTAATTACAAGAAATCCGTCGTCGTCAATAAGGCCGATGTCTCCCGTATGGAACCAACCGTCCGGGTCAATCGCCTCTTTTGTATCCTCTGGCTTTTTGTAATAGCCTTTCATAACGTTTGGGCCCTTGCACAAGATTTCACCGTCTTCGGCAATCTTTACCTGAACGTTTGGAATCGGCGTTCCAACGGTGCCCGGCTTGATTTTTTCAAAAGTGTTAACCGAAATAACCGGGGAAGTTTCCGTTAAACCGTATCCTTCAAGAATGATTAAATCCGCGGCAAGGAAAAATTCGGCAATCTCTTTGCCGAGAGGCGCGCCGCCTGAAATGAAAAACTGCATTCTTCCGCCTGTTTTTTCCTTCAACTTGCTAAAAACCAACTTTTTCGCCAAACCGTATTTGAAAGCAAGCATGCCGGAAGGCATTTTGCCCTGCACTCTCAATTTTACAACTTCGCTTCCAACCCTTGTCGCCCAAAGAAATATTTTTTTCTTTAAACCGCCGCTTGAAAGAGCGGTATCAAGGATTTTTGCATAAATCTTTTCGTAAAGCCTCGGCACGGAAACCATGCAGGTAGGCCTTACTTCAAGCATATTTTGGGCAACAGTGTCTATGCTTTCGGCAAAAGCGATTGTCGCTTTGTTGTAAAGCATTAAGTAGTAGCCTGCCATTCTTTCAAGGGAATGGCTCAAAGGAAGGAAAGACAAAGCGACAAGGTTTCTGTCAAGCGCCCTCTTTTTCAAAACATGGGTTGTTGAATCTTTCACGTTGCTTACAAGGTTTGAGTGGGTAAGCATAACGCCTTTGGGGTCCCCGGTTGTGCCGGAAGTATAAATCAAAGTAAGCAAATCTTCAGGCTTTCTTGATTCCCATCTGTTTTTGTATTCATCGGGATGCTTTTCCGCATACTCTTTGCCCTTTTGTATCAATTCGTCAAAAGTCATTACGTTTTCTTTGTCAACCTTGGTGTTGTCCATTACAACAATGTATTTGAGTTTGGGACAGTCCTTCCATACTCCGTCAATCTTTTCAAATTGAAGCATATTTTCAACAAAAATGATTTCGGAATCCGAATCGTTGATTATGTATGCCGCCTGATGTCCCAGCAATGTGGGATAGATTGAAGCGGTAACACCGCCGGAAGTGACAATGGCAAGGTCGGCAAGAACCCACTCAACTCTGTTGTGGGAAATTATGGCAACTTTGGAATCAGGCTGAACACCCAAGGAAATAAGGCCGTTTGCAATATCCCTAACCTTTTCTTTTACATCCTTACTTTTCAAACCCACATAAACACCGTCTTTTTTGTACTTAAAAAGAACATGCTCAGGATAGTTGTCAACAATGTCAAAAAACAAATGGCAAATAGTCTTAATTTCCATTATTCCCCCCGAAAATTTTTTGAAGTTGATTTTATTTTACTAAAATACTATTTTTTTGCAATACCGTAAACAAAGGTATTAATGAGAATATCGGCATCCTTTTCCAATTTATAGTTTTTGTTGGCAATAAGCCACGACGTTACCATTTCGTCTATTATGCCGAATAAAACCTTTGCGCAGAATCGGGGGTTTAACTCTTTAAACAAGCCTTGTTTCTGCCCTTCCAAAATAACCCCTTCAATAATCTTAAAATAATCCGCAAGCCTTGTTTTGGACAGCCTTTCCATAAAAACTATGTTGTGCCTGAATTCAATCTGAAAAACCATTGCGAGGTCTCTGTTTGAACCCAAATGTTTCAGATGAAGACAAACTATTTTTTTCAACTTTTCTATCGGGTCGGTTATTTCTTCAAGCATTTTTTTAGACTCTTCCACAAAAACATTTAAAGCCTCGTCAAAAATTGCGGAAAGCAACTCTTCCTTGCTTTTGAAGTAAATATAAATCGTTCCGTCGGCAACACCCGCTTCTTTGGCAATTTCGGACACCCTTGAATTAAAATACCCGTTTCTTGCAAAAATCTTAATTGCCGCGTCAATTATTTTTCTTTTTTTTTCTTCTTTTTTGAGTTTCATATTCACCAACCTTTAATGAATGAATTCTCATTCACTATTAAACCATAAAACATAGGATTTTTCAAATCGGGTATTTTTTTAAAAAAAGAAACAGAAAAGAAAAACTCTTTCAAAAAAGACAGACCTCTCATTATGCTATAATTATTTCGCTATGATTAAAGAATTTTTGTTAAGGTATAAACTCTGGATAACCAAACCGGAAACGGCGCTTGTTGTTTCTTTCGCCGCAGTAGTTTTTGCAGGAACACTGCTTTTATATCTTCCTATTGCTACCGTAAACGGACAGTACACAAGTCTTCTTGACGCTTTTTTCACATCAACATCGGCAACATGCGTAACCGGGCTTATTGTTTACGACACCGGAAGTCATTTTACCCTTTTCGGACAAATTGTAATTCTTTGCCTAATCCAATTAGGAGGATTGGGAATAATGACTTTCACAGCGATTTTTGTCTGGCTTAGCAAAAAGGCTTACTCAGTCCAAACCCATTATGCAATACAGGACACATTCGGCGGAGACATTGAGCATCTTTCCATAGAAGATTTGCTCAAATTTATTGCAGGAACAACATTTATCATTGAAGGACTCGGAGCAATTGCAATTTTCCTAAGGCTTAAAGAAATTTATCCTTTAAAACACGCCGCTTATTCCGCAATTTTTCATTCAATATCCGCCTTCTGTAATGCGGGTTTTTCTCTTTATTCAGACAGCCTTATGCAATTTAACCAATCTTGGATAACACTTACAACAATTATGACGCTAATCGTATTAGGCGGGCTGGGATACCCTGTTTTATACGAATTAAAGGGGAAGATAACCGGGAAAAAATCAAAAACAAGTTTTCACACCAAACTTGTTCTATCAACAACAATTGCTTTAATTATCGGCGGAACAATTTTAATCTGGCTTGGAGACAGAGACTTAAATCTACTTAATGCTTTGTTTCAGTCAATAACAACAAGAACGGCGGGCTTTAACTCGGTTGACATAGGAAAAATTCCGTCTTCGTCCCTTTTTATCATGACAATGCTGATGTTTGTTGGAGGTTCCCCCGGCTCATGCGCAGGCGGAATAAAAACCACGACATTCAGCGGTTTTTTAATCCTTGTCAAAGATTTGTTTTTCGGGAGACACAGAAAAAGGATTTTTGAGAGAAAACTAACCGGAGAAACAAAAGAAAAAATAAAATCGGTAATAATCCTTGCCGTATCAACGGTAATCTTTTCCTTTACAATACTGCTTTTTACCGAAACATCAATCCTTACATCCTGCAAAGAAGGTTTTAGAAATGTTCTTTTTGAAGTGGTATCGGCATTCGGCACGGTCGGGCTTTCAACGGGAATAACCTCTCATTTAAGCCCGATAGGAAAACTTGTTATAATAGTGGATATGTTTTTCGGAAGAGTAGGACCGCTTGCAATTGTTACAACACTTCAATTCGGAAGAAGAAAAGAAAAGAAAATAGACTACCCGGAACAAAAAATAATGATAGGTTAAGGAGATAAAAATGAAAACCGTATGCGTAATAGGACTCGGACAATTCGGCGAACACCTTGCCATATCCCTATCAAAACACGGCGCACACGTTATTGCCATTGACAACAGTCAGGAAAAGGTAAACAGAATAAGCGAACACGTGGCACACGCCTATGTCGCGGATGCAAAAGACAAAGAAGTGCTTGAAACTCTTATTCCGAAAGACGTTGAAGCATGCGTGGTAAGTTTGGGAGAATTAATTGAAGCAAGTATTTTATGCACATTGCACCTTACCAACCTCGGACTTAAAAAAATCATTGTAAAGGCTATGAGCGACGACCATGCGTCAATATTAAGGGCGATAGGCGCCCATGAGGTTGTTTTTCCGGAAAGGGATATGGCGGAAAAAACTGCGAAAAACCTTATTGAAAGAAATATGGCAGACCTTTTGACCTTAACGGAAGAATACTCAATTAAAGACATTGAGCCTTTAAACGAATTTATAGGAAAAACGCTTATTGAGTTGGATTTGAGAAACAAATACAAAATTTACGTAATTGCCTTGAAAGACAAACACAATCCGGAAAACATAATTATTCTTCCCTATGGAGACACAAAAATCCAGCACAACCACATACTTACCGTTGTGGGAAAAGACGAAGATATTAACAACATTATCAGCAAAAAAGCGGAAGAGGTCGCGCCGTGAAAAAGATTGCAATTATTATTTTGCTTTTGGTTTCAACAACACTTTTTGCAAAAGAATACAGATACAGATATCATTTTTTACCTTTGCCTAAACCCAACCTTTACATAAAAGGCAAAAAAGCGGTAATTTCCTCAAACGGGCTTACAATTTCGGTTGAGCAGATTGAAAAAATTCCTCTTGAAAAAGACTTTTCCGTTTTTTCAATAGACCCAAATGTATTTTTCATTTACTTTAAAATCAAAATAACAAACAACTCAGGCAAAAAAGTCTATATTGACCCGAATTTCATTTCCCTTGTTTCAAACAAAAAAGAATACAGAAAACCCATGCTTTACAACGATTTATACAGGGCTTTGGCAAAAAAATATCCTCAAAGCAAGATAAATCAAACACTTTCAAAATATCTGCTTGATTTCGCCAACCCGATAAAGCCGGGAGACAGAATTGAAAGATACTTGATTTTCAGAAATTTCAGAGAAAAAGTAAAAAAAGCCATGCTTACTTTTGACGCAGTGTCTATCGGAGTTGAGCAGTCAACGTTTCTAATAATCTATTCAGTTCAAGGTGAGAAATTTGATGCAAAAAAACTTAAACTCAAAGAAAAGAAAAAAACTTTTTAGCCTGATTTTTTTAATACTTTTTTCCGCAGTTTCTTTCTGTGAAGAATTTACAATAAAAGCAGACAAGATAGAAGCAGACGCAAAAAACCAACTGATTTTTCTATACGGAAACTGCATAGTTGAAGGAAAGTCGGTAAAACTCAAAGCGGATAATGTCAAAATAGACAAAAAAAACGGCGTAATAGTCGCAAACGGAAATGTTTTTTTCAGCAAAAACGCAGTTAGCGGAAAGGGAGAAAAACTGATTTTTTATACGGATTCCAAACAGGCAACAATTTTCAAAGGACAACTTCTGCTCAACGGGGAATACAGGTTTTACGCAAAAGAAATAAACTATCTTTCCGGCGACAGATACTCTTTGAAAAACTGTACATTTACGACATGCCCGGAAGGATGCGATTATTGGGGATTTAAGGCAAAAAAAATAAATATCAAGAAAGAAGGATACGCCAAATTCAATTCACTTAAATTCAAAATTAACAATAAATCTGTTTTTTACCTTCCCTTTTTTATATACCCAGCCAAAACAAAACGAACATTCGGACTCTTAATTCCGGAATTAGGAAACTCATCAAAACACGGATTTAATTACAACCAAGAGTTATTTATTCCCATCGGAAACCCTCAGGACATAACCTTGGGAATAGACTACTACTCAAAAGCGGGAACAGGAACAACTTTTGAATACAGGGAAAGTTTCAGAAAGGGAGAATTCGGGAAAATATACGTTTACACAATCAAGGACAAACTGATAAACCAAAGAAGGACAATCGGGGAAGCGGAATACTCATACAACATTTCAGGAAAAGAAGGCATAGAATTTGACGCCTTTTTCGGAGACGATTACAAACTAATCAGAGATTACACATTTACAAAATACGACTTGGCAATGAGGGATTTTTACCTTTACGGGGGATATTTTAAACAATTTAACAAATTCTCAATAACTGCCTCAACCTATATGCAAAAACCCTTTATGGACAATTCGGCATATTACTTTTCAACAATCCCTTCGCTCTCTTTATACGGCGAAAACTTTAAATTTTGGGGAAGAAACCTGAAATTTAAAGCAAACTTTTCTTTAATATCCGATGACAAAGCGGAAGACACCTATTCAAGGGATTATTTTGAATTTAATTCATACAAATTCTTCAACAAAAAATGGATAAACATAAAAGAAAACCTGAAAATTAAAACCGTAAAATACTCTTCCGACAAGTTTGAAAACATTTCATCAATTGATTTCTCATACAAATTCAACCTTCCATATCTTGAAAAATCAAACAACACTTTTACAAACCTTATAAAACCTTTTGTCCAAATAGGAATAAGAGACAAAAGCGGAAAAGCGAATTTTATTTACCACGACATAGAAGATTACACAAACCCGTCGGGGCTTTACCTAAAAACCGGAATTAACTCATGTTTTGTTTTCAGCGATAAAATTGCCATTTTTTCACTTTACGGAGAAAAAACGCTAAACTCTTCCCAAAAGTTTTCCGACATATCAAATCCGACGCTTCAATCCGATTATTCAACATTCAACGCATACCTTTCTCTACCTGTAACCTCTAATTTCTACATAAGTTCTTTAATTAAATACAACCCTAAAACAAACAAATTTGATACTTTTACTGTAAACACAAGGCTAAACACGCTTTATCTCACGTATTTCCGAGGATATGTTTACGGGGAAGACAAATCAAGAAACTCTCTTATCGGAAGATACGACCAGAGAATAACAAACCGTTGGAAAGCAACCTTGCAATTTGATTACGATTTTTCGCTAAACGATTTCAGATACAAAAGACTTACCCTTTCTTACTACAAAAAATGCATAGGGGTAAACCTGACATACCAAAACAACTCATATTCAACAATTACCACGAACCAGTTTACCGTGTCTCTCGTTTTGAGAAGTATCGGAGAATTATTCAAATACAGACTTGGATTGTAAACATTATGGTTTTTATCTCGTATAAACAAAAGTCAAAAAAACAAACGGGGGAATAATTATGAAAAAAAATCTCTTAATCCTTTTCTTCATTCTTTCCTTAACCGCTTATTCTTCGCCGAAAAAACTCACCCTTGAACAAGCGATAAAAACAGCATTGCAAAACAACCTTGATATTCAAATTTCCGAAATATCGTACCAAAAGGCGAAAAACAACCTTTATTCTTCGCTCGGACTTTACGATTTGCAGTTTGACTTAACGGCTGAGCATCAGGACTCTACCCAGCCGCCGAAAACCCTGCTTGACGCTACCCGCTCGGTGCAGGATTTTTTAAACTTTTCTCTAACTCAGAAAATATCAACAGGCGCAATCGTAAAATTCTCGGCAACTTCATACAAATACAGGACTGAAAACTACATGTTTTCGGTTTTAAACCCCGTTTACGGCACAACCTTCAAGTTAAGAGTTGACCAGCCTCTTTTAAACGGATTCGGCAAAAAAAACACCGAATACCAGATAAGAATAAACAAACGCCTTGAAGAAAAAGCAAAAGAGCAATACAAGCAAAAAATAATGGATTTAATTGAGCAAACCACAAACTCTTACCTTGACCTTGTCTATGCCTACCAAAACCTTAAAGTTGCAAAAGACTCTCTGAAACTTGCAAAAGAGCAATATGACATAACAAAGCAAAAAATTCAGGTAGGGACAATGGCGGAAGTGGAAATCTATCAGGCGGAAGCAAACCTTGCAAGCGCCGAGCAACAGTTGATTGAAGCACAAAACCTTGTTCAGCAGACGGAAGACAATTTAAAAAAACTTCTCAACGTAAAAGAAAAAGAATGGAATACAAACTTTCTGCCTGACTACAAACTTGAATTTGCAAAAGAAAACATAAATCCGGAAGAATGCGTAAAAACAGCGGTTGAAAAAAACCCGTTGGTGAAAATAAAAAAGATAGAAAACAAAATCGCAAAAATAGACGTGTTATTCAACAAAAACAAAAAACTTCCTTCGGTAAACTTCTACGCGTCAGTGGCTTACTCGGGAAACAACGCAATCCACACATACGACAACCAAGGCCAGCCTATCGTTCTTCCCGGCTCAATAGGAGACGCCGTTGACATGGCTTTAAACTTTGACAACCAAACATGGGTTGTGGGAATAAACGTCTCATACAAAATTCAAAACAGGGCGGCAAAGGCGGCTTACAAAAACGCAATCTTAAACGAAAAAAGCGCAAACTTAGATTTGAAAAACACAATTTACACAATAACGGTAAACGTAAAAAATGCAATAAGAAACGTAAAAGCCGCTGAGAGAGCATACTTTGCGGCGCAAAAAACAAGAATTTTAAGGGAAAAAGATTTGGAAGCGGAAAAGAAAAAGTTTGTAAACGGCATGTCCACAAACTTTCTCGTATCCCAAAAAGAGGACGATTTGGCAAAGGCAAAGGTAAACGAATTAAATGCAATTGTGAAATACAAAAAAGCA
>JAMOUY010000188.1 GCA_027067895.1 Acidobacteriota bacterium | reverse complement strand
AAAAAGGCACGGGAAACAAAGACGATGGATACAGCGCTTTTGAGGCGACAAACAAGAATTTGGAAGAATTTTTGAAAGAAAACAATGTTTCGGAATTGTATGTATGCGGACTTGCCACCGATTACTGCGTTAAGGCAACCGTGCTTGACGCTTTGAAAAAAAGGTTTAAAACCTATGTGCTTACCGACTGTATTAAGGCGGTAAACGTTAATCCCGACGACGGGAAAAACGCTTTGAAAGAAATGAAAGAAAAAGGAGCAACCTTGATTGAGAGCAAAAATGTTTAATATAGAGCGGAGGGATAAATGAAAAGATTTGTGGGGGTATTTTTGTTAACCGTTTTTTCTCTGTTTTCTTTTTCTCAGACAACATCGCTTACAATAGTTGCGACAACCGATATACACGGCTATATAAACTCTTACGATTTTGTTAACGAGGAAAATTTGGATTACGGTATGCCCTATATAGCGTATTTGTTGAAAAATGTGAGAAAAGAAAATAAAAACGTAATTCTTGTGGACTGCGGAGATACCATTTCCGGCACGCCGGTTACCTATTATCACGCATATTACAAATCGGACAAACCGAATCCTGTTATTAAGGTAATGAACGAATTGGGTTATGATATTGAGGTTTTCGGAAACCACGATTTTGATTTCGGCAAAAAGTATTTGGTTAATGCTGTTGAACAGTCAAAATTTACTTGGATTTCCTCAAATGTTTATGAAAATCAATTCCCTTTTACCTATTCCTATAAAATTGTTGAAAAAGACGGAGTAAAAGTTGGGTTTTTCGGATTAACAACACCGGCTACGGCTTACTTTGAACCGCCTAAAAATTATGAAAATTTGGTTTTCAAGCAAATGACGGAATCTGCCAAACTTGCAGTTGAGGGGTTAAAAAAAGACGGCGCAGATATTATTGTTGCTCTTGTACACAGCGGCAAAGGGCCTATGTATGTTGAAAAGGAGCCTTTTGAAAACGCCCTTTATCATGTTTTGGAGAATGTAAAGGGAATTGATATTGCGATTTACGGACATACACATAAAGAAAATCCAATTGAAATTTACAACAATGTTTTAATCTGTCAGCCTAAAAATTACTGTCAGTCTCTTGGTGTTGTCATGATTGATTTGCAGAAAAGGGACGGAAAATGGGAAATTTTAAGCAAAGCGTCAACGGTTTTGCATCCAAACGGGAAAAAGATAAAAGGCATAGACAAAGAGACAAAGTATATAACCTCGGATTTGAAAGATTTTCTTGACGAAAAAATCGGCAAATACAAAGATGAGATTGAATTTAAGCAGAATTACAATAATCCCGGTTCAGCATTTGAATTGCTTTACTCTGTTGAGAAAAGCGCTTTCAAAGATGCGGACGTTTATTTCCTTGCCCTGCCTTTTGAAAACGTTGTTAAAGAGAAAGGCAAAACTTTAAGGATAAGGCATGTTTTTAAACTTTTGCCGTATGACAATTATCTTGTGAAATGCCGGATAAAAGGCGAAAATCTTTTGAAACTCATTGAAAAAGGAGCAGATTTGTTGGATAGAGACGGAAATTTGAAACCGGATGCCAAACCTTTTGACTGTGATATTGCCAGAAACATTGATTATTCCGTTGATTTTGGAAAGCCGGAGGGCAAAAGGGTTGAGATTAAAACGGTTAACGGAAAACCTTTTGACAAAAATGCGGTTTATAGTGTCGTTATAACAACTTACAGGTACGCAAAGAATTATTTGCTTTTTGAAAAAGAAGGAAAAGTTTACTCTGAAAAAAGTTTCAGGACTACGGCCATAGATTTTCTTAAAGCAAATTATGGAAAAGAAAACTCAGACGACGGAGGCTTTTTAAATTGGTAAAATCAGGTTAGAATAGACCTGTTTGAATAATAAACCTTGCCTGTTGAAGGGAGTTAAGATGAGAAAAAAGAGTCTCGGCTTTTATTTTTTGACGAGCGGAATTTTGGTTTTATACTTTTTTGTTTTGCAGGTGCTGTACAATACCAACAAATCTGTTTATTATGCAGGAATAGGATTGCTAATTGCGGTTTTCGGATATTTTGTTTTTAAGGATTCAAAGAAGGTCTGGGAGTATCTTTCCTCAATTAAACTTGCGGTAAGCATACTTGTTTACCTTGCTATTGCAACCATTATTGGTACTCTTGTCCTTCAAAACGTTGAACCTGCACGGTATCTGCAACACTATTCGGAAAGCTTTTACAAATTTATAAAACTTCTTTCCCTTGACGATACTTATCACTCAATTTGGTTTATGTTTCTTGTGGGGCTTCTCAATATAAATCTGCTTTTCTGTACCTTTGAGAAACTGCCTTTTAAAAAGAACAAAACCGGTTTTTTTCTTATTCATTTGAGCATATTTTTTATTGTTTTAGGCGGCACCATAAGTGCAAAATACGGAATAAAGGGATACATGCATTTTCACGTGGGTGAGACGCATAATGATTTTAACCTTACAAAATACAATACAATGCTTGATAAAAAGAAAAATTTGGATTTCGGCGTAAGGCTTGATAAATTTGAGGTAGAATACTATCCCCCCGATTACAGGGTTTATGTTTATACAAGAAAATCGACAGACAGAGATTTCGGCAAACCGTATTCGTTTAAGGCGGAAGACGGAAAAGAATACAAGGTTAGAGAGGCAAACGCCAAATTGAAAATAGAAAAATTTTTTAGAGATTACAAACAGCAGGAGATTTTGAAACATGACGAAAACGGGGTGCCCGGCGCGGAGGTTTTGCTTAAAAGCGAAGGAAACACAATTTCGGGTTTATTTTTTGACACTGCGGGAAGGGACAGGTTTTTTCTTCCAAACGGGGAAGGGCTTGTCGTTTTTAAGTGGGAAAAGCCTAAAACCAAAAAAGATATAGACGAAAGCATTAGGGAAAAATTTATTTT
Organism: Acidobacteriota bacterium; assembly: GCA_027067895.1. GTDB lineage: Bacteria > Acidobacteriota > Holophagae > Thermotomaculales > Thermotomaculaceae > Thermotomaculum. The sequence continues at coordinate 6,214 of JAMOUY010000188.1, read as the reverse complement.
AACCGTAACATGTCCGGAAGACAACAAAACAATTGATGTGAAATTGCATAAAAGATATGATTTTTCTTCCAATTATATTGTTGAGGTTGACGATTTTGTTCCATCTTTTTCAATAGATACAAAGACGGGAAAGGTTGTTTCAAATGGGGACAATCCGGACAACCCTGCTTTGCACTTGATTTTTATAAACAAAAAAACCGGAGAAAAAACCGACCATTGGACTTTTCAAAATTTCCCCGAATTTTCTCACGGCAAAAAAATTCCCGACGGTTGTTCGGTTAAGTTTCTATACATTCCCACACTCAAAGATAAGCCTATTTACATTGTTTCACATGACGGCACTGTTTTGGAAGTTGTAAATTCAAAAATTAAAAGAGAGTTTCAATTGAAAGACAATGCCATTGATTTTGGAAAATACAAAATCGTATTCAAAAGGTTTGAGCCAAAGGCGACTTTTGAATTAAAAGAAATTTCCGCATCGGATAAATTTAACAACCCGGTTGTGAAAGTTATTTGGGAGCAAAACGGCAACAAAAAAGAATTGGAGTTTTCTGCAAAAGACAAAAAAGCCACATTTTTAAACAACGGCAAAGTCGCTCTTTTATTGAGAGACAAAAACACCGACCCGAAGGCTTACAGAAGTTATGTAAGCGTTATAAAAGACGGCAAGGTTGTGAAAAAGCATGTTATAGAGGTTAACAATCCTCTTGTTTACGGCGGATATTACTTTTATCAGAGCAATTACGACCCGAAAGACCCGAATTATTCCGGGATTTCCGTTGCAAAAGACCCGGGAGTTTACATTGTTTACCTCGGTTTCTTTATGCTTACCTTAGGCGGAATACTAAGGTTTTACTTTAAAATGTGAGGTGAAAGATGATTACTTTGATAGAGAATTTTTCAAGAATAAATACTTTGTTAGCCGCTTTAATTTGGGTTTATTTTATTGCTTTTGTAATCTACACGGTAAGCCTTTTTTCAAAATCCAAAGGGCTTTACACATTCGGACGTCTTACCCTTTTTATTGGTTTTCTAATTAACGGATACTTAATTATTCAAAGGTGGATGGAAGCGGGAAGGCCGCCTTTTAAAACATTCTATGAATCTTTGATATTTGCTTCGTTTTGTATAATTCTTGTTTACCTTGTGATTGAACTTTTCAGAAAGGTGAAAATTGTCGGTGCCGCATCAATTCTTATGGCTTTGGGTTCATTGCTTTTTGCCGTTGTAAAGGTTGACGTTGAAATAATTAACCTTCCACCGGCGCTTCAAAGCGGATGGTTTATTCCCCACGTTGTAATTTATTTTGTTGGCTACGGAGCGCTTGCGGTTTCCTTTGCTACCGGCGTTCTCTACCTCTTTTTCCCCGACAAGATTGAATTAAAGGGAGATTCCGCATGGTCAAACTTTCTTATAAACGCATTAGGCGGCGAGGTTATTGATTTGGAAGAATTTACTCATCAGTTAATTGTGGTAGGTTTTACCTTTTTGAATTTGGGACTGCTGACAGGTTCTCTTTGGGCAAAATTTGCTTGGGGAGATTACTGGTTTTGGGACCCGAAAGAGAATTGGTCTTTAATAACTTGGCTTATTTACATAACATACTTTCATTTAAGGTATATTAAAGGTTGGAGAGGCAGAAAAGCGGTTATTTTTGCTATAATAGGTTTCTTGGCGGTTGTGTTTACCTATCTCGGAATGAGTGTTTTGCCGACCGCAAGTATGTCAGAGCACGTTTATACGGGGAGTTAATGAAAAAAGAAAGAAAAAACAAAAAGTTGCCTATAAAAGAGAAAAAAGAGGTAACGAAAACAAAGATAAAATGCGCAATTTGCGGCAAAGAGGAAACAGTTCCCTTTGTTCCAAACAGAGGAATTGCCGTTCTTTGCTGGGATTGCTATCAGGCTAAAAAGAAAAGGGAACAGAGAAACAAAGAGTTGATTAAAAGGGTTGCTGGCAAATTTGAGATTGTGTGCGAAAGGTGTGGCAAAGAGGAAACCGTTGATTATAAAAGATATTCAGCCCCTGTTAAACTCTGCGATAAATGTTTTCTTGAATTAAAAGGCGATGTTCCCAAATCGCCTAAAAAAAAGAAGTTGGGAGTTTTGACAAGGATTAAATGTTGCAGATGCGGTAAAGAGGAATTTGTAAACTTTGTGCCGGAAGACGAAAACACTGTTTTATGCTCGCAATGCTATGCAATGGACAATAAAAAAGAGGGGGATTAGTTTTCCCCCTTTTCCTTTAATTTGATAAATCCGTTTACCTTCATTATCGCGATAAATTTTCCAATCCTTTCGTAAACAGGCTCAACCTTTTCCCCGAATTCCTTTTTTAAATTTTCCGATATTGCAAAAACATCCTTTTTTCCGTCTATTTCTTTCCAAACAAAAGTGCCTATTTCGTCAAGGTGGATTTTTACATGCTTTTTCTTAATAATGGGTTCAAAAATCTTCTTTCCCAATTTTGACTTAAAACGAGGGGCAAGGATTATAATCTTGCCCTCTTCATCTATTGTTGATTCGCAAACCTTTTCAGGTATAAGTTCAAGTAAGTTTCTTTCTTTGTTCAAATTAGCCATTGTTCCTCTTTGCAGCATTTATCGGAAGTTTAATCAAAAGGTATGCAATCGGTAAAAATACCAAGAGCCCGCCCCATGCGCCGAGAGGTTCGCCTAATGAGAAGTTTGGAATATGCAGTTTGTCCCTGAACGCAACTATTGCGGCAATTCCCATTCCCATCAAGGCTTCCCCTGCAATCAAGCCGGAAGCGATAAGTGTTCCCGTATTGACAAAGGTTTCGTTGCTTTTGTCAAGCCCGCTTTTTTCCGCAAACCTGTCTGCAAGTACTCTGATAATACCGCCGACAAAGATTGCAAAGGTTGATTCAAGCGGCAGATACATTCCCACGGCAATAAGCATGGGAGAGGGCGCGCCTATTAAAATCATTCCGATAGAAAATCCTATTCCCGTTAAAACAAGAGGCCATGCCATCTGTCCGCCGACAATTCCTTCGGCAAGCATTGCCATCAAGCCTGCCTGAGGTGCCGGAAGATTGGGGCCCCCTATTCCGCCCGGTGTTGCGGTGTGAAGAACCTGCATGGGGAAAACCATTACCAGAGATGCCGCTATAACGCCGATTATACATGCAATTTCCATTTTCCACGGCGTTCCGCCTATAATGTGTCCCACCTTCAAATCCTGCATAATGTCGCCGGCAACGCCGGATGAGGTGCATACAACCGCTGCAACGCCAAGTACGGCTGCAATTCCCGGACCGCCTTTAACCCCTATTGTTACCATTATCAAAGCGGCAACAATCAAGGTTGAAAGGGTTAAACCGGAAATCGGATTGTTTGATGAGCCAATAGTTCCGACAAGAAAACCTGCCACTGCGGCAAACAAAAATCCTGCAAGAGTCATTACAAGTGCCGCAACTATTGCGCCTATAACCGATTTGCAGAAAAAGTAGTAAATCATTGCAATTGGGATTACGAGAAGGAATATTGCGATAATTGTGAATTTAAAAGGCAAATCCTGTTCAAGCCTTGAAACTTCGCTTTGTCCCTCTTCAACCTCTTCCTTTATTTTTGACAAATCCTTAAAGCCTCTCTTTATGCCTGTCCAAAGTGATTCCCTCATGCTGTAAAGTGTGTAAAATGCGCCTACAAGCATTGCGCCGACGGCAAACGGTCTTACGATTGAATTCCATATTGCCCCGCTGATTACGGTATCGGTAACAGTAACACCGTTTACAGTTTGTCCGATTAAGGATTCAAAGTTTCCGCCAAAGATAAAGTTTAGTAAAGGGACAAACAAAAGCCATGCGAAAACTCCGCCTGAAAAAACAATTGCCGAAGGCTTGTAGCCTATAATGTATCCCACGCCTAACATTGCAGGCGATGCGTTAGGTGTTTTTACAAGCAAGCCGCCGCCGAATTTCTTTGTCATGAGCGATTTTCCGTTTGTTGTAAGAAAGTTTATTGCGGATGTTTTAAAGTGGATAAACTTTGAGAAACTGTCTTTGAAAAGTGCAAGCCCGCCTACGGGATTTTTAATAAATTCAAGGAAAGCGGCAAAGAAAATTGAGCCGAAAACATATTTTGCGCCACTTGCGCCTCCCTGCCCCGCTTTGACAATTTCCGCGCATGCAACGGATTCCGGGAACGGCAGGGTTGCGTCTTCCACAAGCACCTTTCTTAAAAAAGAAACGAATAAAACGCCTAAAATACCGCCTAAAAGCATTAACACCGTGGATTCAAAGTAATGAAGATGGTCCCACAAAGGCTTCCCCGTTGCCGGGTCTTTGGCGATTAAAAATGCGGGAATTGTAAAAATAGCTCCCGCAACAAGCGCTTCTCCGACAGCCGCAGTTGTTCTAAATATGTTTTCTTCCAACACCGAGCCTTTAAGCCCTTTCAATACAGCCATTGCCATAACCGCTGCGGGAAATGTTGCCGCAACTGTTAGCCCGACTTTTAAGCCCAAGTAAGCGTTTGCGGCGCCTAAAACAATCGCAAATATTGCGCCGAAGAAAACTGCTCTGAATGTAAACTCTTTTAAATCAGTCTTTTCGGGAACAAACGGTTTGTGTTCCAAAACAACCTCCTTTATTTTATAGAATCAAGGAAACTTCCTTTTCTGACAAATCCCGCTTTCTTTGCTTCTTCAAGAAACGTCGGTTTATTGCCTGTAAACTTTAAACCGCCTAAAACCTTTCCGTTTTCGTCCTTGCCCGTTCTTTCAAAAACAAAAATATGTTGCAGGTTATAACTCATATCGGGTTTTAAATCTATCACTTCCGAAATGTAATTTACCTTTCTTGACCCGTCTTCAAACCTCTTTGTGTGGACAATTATGTTTATGGCGGAAGAAATCTGCTCTCTTATTGCTTTCAGGGGAAGTTGTATTCCGCTTTGTAATGTTGTGTTTTCAAGCCTTGAAAGTGTGTCAAAGGGGGAATTTGAGTGTATTGTTGACATTGAGCCTCCGTGTCCGGTATTCATTGCCTGCAATAAATCAAACGCTTCTCCGCCTCTTATTTCGCCAATTACAATTCTATCGGGCCTCATTCTTAGCGTTGAGTGAAGTAAATCCCTTATTGTTACCTCGCCTCTTCCCTTTTTATCCGCAGGTTTTGCCTCCATTCTCAAAACATGCTCTTTTTGAAGTTGAAGTTCGGCGGTGTCTTCAATAACGATTATTCTGTCTTTGTCGGGAATTAGGGAAGACAAAACGTTAAGCAAAGTTGTTTTTCCCGAACCGGTTCCGCCCGAAACCATTATATTCTGCTTCATTAAAACGGCCAATTCTATAAAGTCTATGGCTTCCTGCGTAATTGCTCCGAAATTTATCAAATCCTGCAAGGTTAGTGCTTTTTTTGAAAATTTTCTTATGGAAACATAAGTCCCTGTCAATGCGCATGGCGGAATTACCGCAGCCACACGGGAACCGTCGTCAAGCCTTGCGTCAAGACGCGGGTTTGCTTCGCTTACTTCTTTTCCCAAAGCCCTTGCAATGTTTTTTATTGCCGCTACAAGCGCCTTTTCGCTTGCGAATTTTCTGTCCGTTTTCTCAATCTTTCCCTTTCTTTCAATGTAAATTTTGTCGTGTCCGTTAATCATTATTTCGGAAATTGAAGCGTCTTCAAGAAAGTCGTTTATAGGGGCTAAAAAAGGCCTGACATAGGCAAATGGGTCAAACTTGAATTCCAAGTCTTCCTCTTCTTCCTTTGCGTCTGTTTCAAAGTCCTCGCTTACCACGGTTATGATAAACTCGTCTATTTTGAAACTGTCCCCGAATGATAGGTCTGCGCTTCTTTCTATTTTCTCGTTGTTAAAAAATATTCCGTTTGTGCTTTTTAAGTCCTCAACAGTAATTTTGTCTCCCCTTACCATTACCCTTGCGTGCCTTGAAGAAACCTTCGGCGAGTTTAAGGTTATTTCGTTGGTTGAGGCTTTTCCAATAAAAAATATCGGCTGATTAAGTTGTTTTACCCATTCTCTGTTTCCGGACAAATCTTTAATTAGGACTTTAAAACCCATGCCGCCCCCGTTTTGTTTTATTTTATTTTCCCTTAAAATTCGGTTCCCTTTTTTCAAGAAATGCGCTTACGCCTTCTTTTGCGTCTTCGGTTGCAAAACACAATCCGAAAAGGTTTGCTTCCAGTGCGCATGCCTTTTCAAAAGGCATTTCCTTGCCTTCCATAATTGCTT
>JAMOUY010000187.1 GCA_027067895.1 Acidobacteriota bacterium | reverse complement strand
CTCTTTTTTAACAATCGCATCTTTATACCTTCCGTCTTCAAAAAGTGTTTTTAAAAAATCACCTGCAAGGTGCAGAGAACCTAACACATAGATTTCGTTATATTTATCAATCAAATCAACCGTTTCTTTCAAATTAAGAAACCTGTCTTTAAAACCCATTTTTTCAAAATCTTCCCTTTTCATAAAGCGATGATAATCCCCTGCGGTAAAGAAAAGATTTTTAAACTTTGCCTCAACGGTTTTAATCATTTCGCTTACCGATTTGTCTTTCATGCAACCGAAAATACAAACAGAATCGGGCGAAGAAGAAATATCACTGCAAACTTTTTCTATGGCATCTTTATTGTGGGCGCCGTCAACAATAAGCGTTTTACCGTTTCCCAAATTAAACTTTTCAAGCCTTGCAGGCCATACCGTTTTCTTTACAGCGGAAGAAAAATCTCCCGTTTTCCCGGTCAAAATATGAAAAGCACCCAATGAAAGCGCCAGATTTTCCGCTTGAAAACCGCCTTTAAAAACTTTTTCCGCCGAAACATCCATATTTTTTAACACAACACGGTTTCCGTCTTCAACAAAACCGATATTTTCAAGTGTATAAAGAGGCGCGCTTAGTTTTTTGCATTCGTTTTCAATTCTTTTTAAAGCCTCTCCCTTTGCCGAAGTGATAACAGGCACTCCCGGTTTTATTATTCCCGCCTTTTCCCCGGCAATTGAGAAAAGGCTTTCCCCCAAAAAAGAGGTATGGTCTTCCGAAATTGAAGTAATAACGGTTATTGAAGGGTGTTTGAGAGTGTTTGTTGAATCAAGCCTTCCCCCAAGCCCGGTTTCAATTATTCCGTAATCAACTTTAAGAAAGGAAAAGACATAATAAGCAAGAAGGGTAAAAAATTCAAAATAGGACAATTCAAGACTGTTTTCTTCAATCTTGTCCCTTAAAACAGAGACAGACGCGGCAAACCACTGCCTTGTTATCGGCTTCCCGTCAATAAGAATTCTCTCCCTCGGCGTAATCAAGTGGGGCGAGCAAAACCTTCCCACAAAGTTGTTTTGGGACACAAGAAGAGAATCAAGAAAAGCGGCAACCGAGCCTTTCCCGTTTGTCCCTGCAATATGAATGCTTTTAAAATTATTCTGCGGATTGCCGAAGCAATCAAGGGCTTTTTTTATTCTTTCCAACCCCAACTTTATCTTGGATTTTTCAAAACCTTTAACGTAGTCAAGTGCTTCCGAATAGAAAAAAGGCTCACGCATACAATAGCCTGATTATTTTTATAAGTTCCTCTGTTAAATTTTTTCTGTCAACAACTCTGTCAACCATTCCGTGTTCAAGCAAAAATTCCGAACGCTGAAACCCTTCCGGCAATTCAGCCTTAATAGTCTGCTGAATAACCCTTGGGCCTGCAAATCCAATTAAGGCTCCCGGTTCGGCAATATTCAAATCCCCAAGCATTGCAAAACTTGCGGTAACTCCCCCGGTTGTCGGGTGAGTCAGCACAGAGATATAGGGAATACCGGCCTTTTCAAGCAAACCCAATGCGGCGGAAACCTTTGCCATCTGCATTAAGGAAATAGCCCCCTCCATCATTCTTGCTCCGCCCGAACAGGAAAAAATTATCAGAGGCCTTTTTTTAGAAGCGCAGTATTCAACAGCCCTTGTTAGTTTTTCCCCTACAACGCTTCCCATACTTCCGCCTAAAAAAGAAAAATCCATAACGGCAACAACCGTGTTGATTTTTCCCAATTTTCCCTCCGCAACAACCACTGCTTCGTCAATCTTTCCTAACTTTTCAAGTTTTTCCAACTGGTCTTTGTACCTTTTTGCCGCAACAAAATTCAGAGGGTCTGTTGGCCTTATTTCCCTGAACATAAAGGAATATTTGCCTTCACCGAAAACAAGATTGAGCCTTTGGGTAGGCGATATGGGAAAATGGTAATTGCACTTCGGACAAACCATCTGGTTTGCCTCAACCTCTTTTCTGTAAACAATTTCTTTACACTGATTGCATTTAACCCACAAACCTTCGGGAATTTTTGCTTTTTGCTCACTTGGGGTTTGTATTTTTTTATCTTTTCTTTTAAACCAACTCATATCTCCTCTTACTCTTATCGGTTTTACTTTTTATTTTTTGTTTTTTGTTCTTTTATATTCTTTGTCATAATGCAGTTGCCGTTAAAAACCCCTCCCTCTTTAACTTCTAATACCGGTGTTTTTATCTCTCCTTCAACAATTGCTTTAGGATGAATTTCTATTTTGTGCTTTGCTTCAATTTTTCCCTTAAATTTTCCGTTAATTATGCAAATTCCCACAAAGACATCTCCCTCAACATCGGCATCTTCTCCAATAATAAGGGTTTCTTCCGACCTCACCGTCCCGTTCATTTTACCGTCTATTCTTAAAAGGTTTTTAAACGTAATATCTCCCTTAAAAAAGGTTCCCTTGTCCAAAAAGCCGTTTAATTCTCTGTCTTTCATTTTGCACCTCTTTTAAGATAATCAAAAAGAGCCTGCAATTGCTCTTTTGAGTGATACTTTATCACAATGCTTCCTTTGTCCTGAGAGCCTTTTATTTGAACCTTTGTCCCCAAGGCCTTGGTAAGTTTTTCAGATGCATCGTCAAGAAAAATGTCTTTTTCCTGCTTTTTTTTGTTTTCTTCCGAAAGGGAATTTATTCTTTTTTCAAGACTTCTTACGCTTAAACCCTTCTCCGCAACTTCTTTTGCAAGTTTTAAAATCAAGTTTTCGTCTTTCAATCCCAACAAAACTTTTGCATGCCCAAGGGAAATAGCCCCGTCCTCAATCATATCCAAAACATTTTGGGGAAGATTTAAGATTCTGATTGTATTTGCTATTGAAGACCTTTTTTTACCAAGTCTCTGAGCAAGGTCTTCCTGTGTTATTTTAAATTTTTCAAGCAAGGTTTTATAGGCATAAGCCTCTTCAACGGGATTCAAATTTTCCCTTTGAATGTTTTCAATAATGGCAAATTCCGCTTTTTTAACTTCATCAATATCCTTAACAATTGCCGGAATTTTCTTAAAACCAGCCATCTGAGCGGCACGCCATCTTCTCTCCCCAGCAATTATTGAATAACTGTTTTCTCCTTCTTTTGCCACAACAATAGGCTGTATTAAACCTGAATTCTTTATAGATTCTGACAATTCTCTCAGTTTTTCATCGTCAAATTTTCTTCTCGGCTGATACTTTGAAGGTTTGATAAAAGAAATATCAATTTCAACAACCCTATCCGTTTCGTTTTTCCTTCCCACATCGGTGGGAATAAGGGATTTCAAACCCTTACCTAACGCTTTTCTCTTCATATTCCAACAATTCCTTTGCAAGTTTTAAATAGGACTGAGCGCCCTTTGATTTTATTTCGTAAAGCAAAACGGGAAGCCCGAAACTCGGCGCCTCGCCAAGCCTAACATTTCGCGGTATTACCGTTTCAAAAACTTTATCTTTAAAGTATGACCTTATCTCCTCAACAACCTGTTTGGATAAGTTTGTCCTGTCGTCAAACATAGTAAGAAGCACGCCTTCTATTTCAAGAGACGGATTAACACTTGATTTTATTAAATCAATAGTCCTTATTAAGTCCGAAACTCCTTCAAGGGCAAAGTATTCGCATTGGATAGGGATAATAACCGAATCAGACGCACACAAAGCATTAACGGTTAAAAGTCCCAGAGATGGAGGGCAATCTATAAAAATAAAATCAAAACTGTCCTTTATTTTTAGCAATGCGTTTTTAAGGAAAAACTCCCTTCCTATCTGGGAAACAAGCTCAATTTCGGCACCTGCCAAATCCCTGCTTGCCGGGATTATTTTCAAAAAAGCAAGAGGGGTATCACAAATAGCATCTTCTATTTCAATATCTCCGGCAAGAACTTTGTAAATATTGTTCTCAACCGTATCTTTATCTATTCCCACTCCGCTTGTAGAGTTGGATTGAGGGTCAAAATCAACAAGAAGCACTTTTTTTTCGGCAACCGCCACCGAAGCGGCGAGGTTAACCGCCGTGGTTGTTTTTCCCACTCCGCCTTTTTGGTTTGTTATCGCTATTATCTTGCCCATAGCACATAATTTATCACAAAAAGAAAAAGCAGTAAAGGAAAGAAAGGTGTTCCACGTGGAACTTTCTTTTTTGTTGTTTGTTCTATGTGGAACAAATCATCTCTTTTTCTTTGTCAAAGCAAGGTAAATTATAGAAATTGATGCCGGTGTAACTCCGGGTATTCTTGACGCCTGTGCAAGGTTTTGAGGTTTGACTCTTTCCAGCTTCTCCCTTACCTCTCGGGATAATCCAGATATGTTGTAATTAAAATTTTCCGGAATTTTTATTTTTTCAAGATTTTTTGTCTTTTTAACCCTCTTTAACTCTCTATCAACATATCCTTTATATTTAACCGTAGTTTCAACTTCTATAAAATAAGAGGTGTTGTAGTCTTCCTTTAAATACGGCTTTATTTTTTCAAAAGAAATATCGGGTCTTTTTAACAATTTTTCAAAGGTCGGCGTCTTTCCTTTGTCAATTTCCGAAAAAACCTTGAAAAAGCCTTCGGTTAAAACTTTTTTAAGAGAAAGAGGCAAAACCTCTTTGCAGTATTTTTCAATTGTTTCATATTTTTTTAACATTTTTGCATATCTTTCATCAGAAACAAGCCCCACTCTGTGCCCGATAGGCATAAGCCTCTTATCCGCCGTATAGTGGTCAAGCAAAAGCCTATATTCGCTCCTTGAAGTAAACATTCTGTAAGGCTCGTCAACGCCTTTTGTTATCAAGTCGTCTATCATTACTCCGATATAGGCTTGGTCTCTTCCCAAAACAACAGGCTCCTCGCCTCTTAAAGACAATGCGGCGTTTATACCGGCAATTAACCCTTGCCCTGCGGCTTCTTCATATCCGGAAGTCCCGTTGATTTGGCCTGCAAAATAAAGCCCTTCTATTTCTTTGGATTCAAGGCTTACTTTTAAAGTTAAAGGGTCAATGGAAAAGTATTCAATTGCGTATCCCGGGCGCAAAATTTCAACATTTTCCAGCCCTTTAATCGTTCTTAAATACTCATACTGAACCTCAACAGGAAGCGACGTTGATACTCCATTTACGTAATACTCCACAGTAAACCTTGATTCCGGTTCAAGAAAAACCTGATGCCTTTCCCTGTCGGGAAACTTTTTCAACTTATCCTCAATTGACGGGCAGTATCTCGGGCCGACTCCTTGAATCAAACCGGAAAACAGAGATGAGCGGTGAATGTTTTTAAAAATTATCTCATGGGTTTTTTCATTGGTATAAGTCAGATAACATGGCACTTGCTCAACCTTTCTTTCAGGGGGGTCAAAAGAAAAGAAAAATGGCGGTTCGTCTCCGTCCTGCCTTTCCATTTTTGAAAAATCAATAGAATCTCTGTGCACCCTTGCGGGGGTACCTGTCTTAAACCTTGTAAGTTTAAAACCCAAGTCTTTCAAATTATCCGCAAGGGTTAAAGAAGGAATTTCGTTTGTCCTTCCGGCAGGATAGCATTTGTCGCCTATAAAAATTTTACCGCCTAAAAAAGTGCCTGTTGAGACAATAACTTTTTGACATTTAATAAAGTTTCCCGATTCGAGCATAACCCCCTCAACCTTGGCGTTTTTAACAACAATCTCCTGCGCTATATCCTGAATTAAAAAAAGGTTTTCTGTCTCTTCAAGGGTTTTTCTCATTTCAATTCTATACATAACCTTATCGGCCTGTGCCCTCGGCGATTGTACGGCGGGGCCTCTACTTTTGTTTAACACTCTGAATTGAATGCCTGTTTTGTCAATAATTTTGGCCATCAGCCCGCCAAGTGCATCAATCTCTCTTACTATATGCCCTTTTGCAAGTCCGCCTATGGCAGGGTTGCAGGACATCTGCCCTACAACGTCAAGGTTAATTGTTAAAAGACAGGTTTTATAGCCTAATTTTGCAGTTGCATAGCCTGCCTCGCATCCGGCATGACCAGCACCTATCACAACAACGTCAAACTCAACCATTTATTTCCCCAGACAAAAGTTTCCGAAAACGCTGTCAAGAATATCGTCGGTAGTTATCTCTCCCACAACTCCTTCAAGCACTTCTATGGCATGTGACAAAAAGGAAGCCCCGACTTCCGGGAAAAAATCGCCTTTTGCATAATCAAGAAAATCTTCAAGTATTGACAATGCCTCTTTTAAAGCGAAATATTGCCTGTCGGAAAAAAGAAAATTTTCGGAAATATCCCTATTTTTAAAATATGAGCCTATTTTATTTAACAAACCGTCAATTCCCCTATTTTCCTTTGCGGATATTTTAATTCCTTCAAAATAGGGAATATCTTTCAAATCAACCTTATTTAAAACCTTTAAAACCTTATCCGTAAATTTGTCAAAACCTTCGGGCAAATTAAAATTTTCTTTTTCGGCAGACAATTGCAGAGGGTCAAACAAATACAAAATTAAATCTGCCTCTTCAAGTTGTTTATAGGTTTTTTCTATTCCAAGTTTTTCTATTTTGCCTTCGCTTTTCCTTATGCCGGCAGTGTCAACAAAAACAAAATTTATTCCGTCAAACTCTATTTCCACCTCTATTGAATCCGTTGTTGTCCCGGGAATATCGGTAACAATCGCCCGTTCAAAACCTGCAATTGCGTTTAACAGAGAAGATTTGCCTACGTTGGGATTTCCCGCAATAACAACCTTCACCCCTCTAAATAAAAATCTTGATTTCTCATAGTAATTTAACGCTTTTTTTAATGAATTAACACTTTCTTCAACAAGAGGAATAGTGTCATTTAAAGCATTTTCTGTTTCCTCTTCTTCCGGATATTCTATTTGAGCTTCTAAAAATGCTATTGAACTAACAAGTTTTGATTTGAGAGATAAAATATAATCGGAAAGTTTTCCAGAAAGGGAAGACAAAACCTTTGCCTGATATGAGTTTTCGGCGGAAATCACCGTGTTTATTGCTTCGGCCTCAATAAGGTTTACCTTTCCGTTAAAAAGCGCTCTTTTTGTAAATTCCCCCGGCCCGGCAAGCCTTGCAAGTCCCGATTCAACAATATCCGATATCACCGATTTAAGAATAAAAGGCGAGCCGTGAAGATGGAATTCAACCGTATCCTCGCCGGTATAGGAAAAGGGGGATTTGAAAAAAACCAAGTATCCCGTGTCTTCAACACTTCCAGAATATTTGCCGAAAAACATTTTTCCGTGCTCAAAGGAAAGACTCTTGGCTTTAAAAAACTTTTCTCCGATTAAACGGGAATTGCTTCCCGAAACCCTTACTATCCCAACGCCTCCCCTTCCCGGGGGCGTTGCTATGGCAACAATGGTATCAGACTCGTTTTTCATCTCCTCTTTTTCAAATAAACCTTTATCTTCTTTAAAAATCCGTTGCCCAAACTTTCCGTTGCAACATGTTTGTCATCTTTCAAAGTAATGTGAATCTGTCTTCTCTCCGCAGGATTCATGGGGGAAAAAATATAGGGTTTGCCAAGGCTTTTAACCTTTTCGGCAGCCTTTCTCGCCATTTCCCTTAATTCCTTGATTCTGTTGCCTCTAAAATTTCTGCATTCAAGAATAACCGGTTTTGAACCGCCGTTTCTTCCCAAAGCCTTATTTAAAAGATGCTGAAAAGAATCAAGCAATGCGCCGTTTTCATCAAGAAATAAATCTTCGTCGTCGCCTTTAATTTCAAACTCAATCCCGTCCTTAATTCTTGAAAAACTTGCCGTAACGGAAAAACCCGCTTTTTTAAACCAATCATTCAAAATTTTTTCAACCTCTTGTGCGCCGTCGGGCTTTTTCCCTTTTCTTGATTTACCAATTGAGTCAATTCTTATTGTAACCTCTCCCGCAAGGGGGCTGAAAAGAGAATTATCCGTGGTTATAACGGTGTAGTGTATCAATTCCGGATTTACATTGTAGTAAAGTGAAGCCTTTTCCAAAGCTTCGTCAATATCTTTTCCCGAAAATAAAGTTTTGCTCAAATTCATATTCACCTCTCATGAAGCCGTTTTCATCTGTTTATTCAGCACTAACTGCTGGAAAATCTGAAATACATTGTTGGTTGTCCAATACAAAAGCAATCCCGCAGGGGCATAGATTAACACAAATGTAATAACAACAGGCATTATAAGCATCATTCTCTGTTGGTTTTTGTCACCGGCGGCAGGCGTCATTAACTGAACAATCAACTGGGTTACTCCCATGGCAATAGGAAGCACAAAGTAAGGGTCATGGGCGGACAAATCTTTAATCCAAAGTATCCAAGGCGCCATTCTCAAATCAATAATATTCAACAGCAGCGAATAGATTGCAAAGAAAATCGGGATTTGAACAAGCATGGGAAGGCATCCGCCTAACGGATTAACTCCTTCTTTTTTATAGAGTTCCTGCAATTCCTGATTCATCTTTGCCTTCATTGTCATGTCGTTGCCGTACTTTTTATACTTTTCCTGAATGGCTTTAACCTTGGGCTGCAACTCTTTCATCTTTTGAGCAGATTTTAATCCGGCCGAATTTAACGGAAAGAGAATAACCCTAACCAAAATTGTAAAAATAACAATTGACCAGCCCCAGTTTCCTACATATTTGTTAATCCACTTCAAAAGTATAAAAAGCCACTTTCCAAAAGCGCCGAACCAACCGAAATTTACCAACTCTTTGTAGGTTTTGCCCAAAGCGCCAAGCCTTTCATACTCTTTGGGGCCAAGGTAAAAATCTCCTTCAAAAGAAGATTTCGTTCCTACCCTTACCGCGCAAACAGAGTATTCTTTTTCACCTTCTTTGTAATTGAAAAGTTCAGGCTCAATTTTACTAAACCCGTCGGCAGGGGTGAAAATCTTTGCAAAATATCTGTTTTCTATCGCAACCCATTTTGCCTCAACAGGTATTTTTTCTTTTTTTATTTTTTTCTTGGAAATTCTTCTAACCTTCCCGTCGTACCAATATGCTATTTCATCCTGAGTTGAATATCTGCTTTCGGCTTTTTCGGAAGAATTTAAACCTGCACCCAAAGAGACAAGCATATTTTCCATTCCCTCAATTTTTAAATTTAAAAGGTAATCTCCCTTTAATACAAAGGTTTTCGTAATTCTTTTGCCGCCTAAATCGGCGTAAAAGGTAATCTTTTTGCCTGAAACGTCTG
>JAMOUY010000186.1 GCA_027067895.1 Acidobacteriota bacterium | reverse complement strand
ATTATTCCGCTTAATTCAATGTAGGGAGTGCCGTCTTCGGCCACAATTTTCCACCCGGAAAGGTCTATTGCATTGTCGGAGTTGTTGTAAATCTCTATCCATTCGTCGTATGTGGAATGCTGTGTTCCCATCCATGCTATTTCACTGAATTTAACTTGCCCTAAAACTATAATTGAAAACGCATAAAACAAGCCCAGAATAAAACAAACTTTAATTTTTCTCATTTTTCCCTTTCCCCTTATTAACTTTTACCACTCTTACTATTTTACCCTTTAAAAATTTTTTTTCTAAAAAAATATCTAACTTTAAATAAAAAAAACAAAAAAGTGATATGAATTTACTTTTTTTGTTAAAATAGATACGCCATTAGATTAGGAGGAGGAATTATTATGTCTGATTACAAGGTTATTAAGCAGTCAATTGACGGCAACACTGCTGCGGCGCGTGTTGCGCATGCGATGAGCGAGGTTATTGCCATATACCCGATTACGCCTTCATCCCCAATGGGAGAATTGGCGGATGCGTTGTCGGTAAAGGGAGAAAAAAATATATTCGGACAAATTCCCAGAGTTTATGAGATGCAGTCCGAGGGCGGAGCGTCCGGTGCCGTACACGGTGCGGCTGCGGCAGGCTCTCTTACAACCACCTTTACCGCGTCTCAGGGTTTGCTTTTGATGATTCCGAATATGTTTAAACTTGCGGGCGAATTGACACCTTCGGTTTTTCACGTATCCGCAAGGTCTGTTGCAACCCACGCACTTTCCATTTTCGGAGACCATTCCGACGTTATGGCAACAAGGCAAACCGGGTTTGCAATGATTGCCTCTGCAAACCAGCAGGAAATTCAGGATTTGGCAACAATTGCCCATGCAACAACCATTGAGGCAAAGGTTCCCATACTTCACTTCTTTGACGGATTCAGGACCTCTCATGAAATCAGAAAGGTTGAACTTGTTCCAAAAGAAGTGATGAAAGAAATGATTGAGATGAAGTATGTTTACGAAATGAGAAAGAGGGCGTTGAACCCCGATTATCCGTCTTTGAGGGGTACTGCCGAAAACCCGGACATATTCTTCCAAAACAGGGAAGCACAAAATCCTTACTATGAAAAATTCCCCGAAATTTTTGATAAATACGCCGAAAAATTTGCAAAACTTACAGGCAGAAAATACAACGCATTTGACTATGTGGGAGACGAAAACGCCGAGGTTGTTGTTGTAATTATGGGCTCTGGTTCGGACGTTGCCCACGAGACTGTTGAAAAACTCAACAGCATGGGATACAAGACAGGCGTTGTCAAGGTAAGGCTTTACAGGCCTTTTGACAGGGAAAGATTTTTCAAGGTAATGCCCAAATCCGTTAAAAAGGTTATTGTTCTTGACAGAACAAAAGAACACGGGGCGATAGGCGAGCCGCTCTATCTTGACGTTGTTGCCGCATACGATATGCAGATGGAATTGGGCTTGATTGACAAAAAGCCTTTCATTGTTGGCGGAATTTACGGCCTTTCCTCAAAAGAGTTTACTCCCGCAATGCTCAAAGGCGCTTTTGACCATGTTTTAAATACCCCCGTTGACAAGGTTATCCACAGGTTTACCCTTGGAATTAAAGACGACGTTTCGCATAAATCCCTACCTTACGACGAAAGTTTTGACGCCGAAAATCCGAAGGTAAGAAGGGCTAAAATATTCGGTTTCGGTTCGGACGGAACTGTCGGCGCTTCCAAAAACTCAATCAAAATTATAGGAGACGTGGCAGGAAAAGAAGCGCAGGGATACTTTGTTTACGATTCAAAGAAAGCAGGCGGAATTACCGTTTCCCATTTAAGGTTTTCCGACGAACAGATTCTTTCCCCTTATCTCATCACAAAACCCGACTTTGTTGGAATTAACAAAGAAGAGTATATCGGCAACCTTGACCTTTTAAAGGGAATTCAGGAAGGCGGAACGGTTCTTGTTAACACTCACGTTGAGCCTGAAAAAGTTTTGTCGCTTTTCCCCAAAAAAGACGTTGAAACAATTATAAACAAAAAGTTAAAGGTTTACTGCATTGACGCATATAAAATCGCTTACGATATAGGTTTGGGCGAAAGAATCAACATTATAATGCAGACAGGATTTTTCAAACTTACCGGAATTCTTCCGGAAGACGTTTTCACAAGGGAAATTGAAAACGCAATTAGAAAGACTTACGCCAAAAAGGGTGAAAAAGTCGTTAATATGAACATTGAGGCAATGAGAAGGGCTTTAACCGAGATTAAGGAAGTTCCCGTTCCATCCGAAGTTAAAGAGTACACCGACAAGCCGTGGACTGTTGAAGTATTGCCCGAAGACAAAGAC
>JAMOUY010000185.1 GCA_027067895.1 Acidobacteriota bacterium | reverse complement strand
CGCTTCCTTTGTTTAACATCTTTGTCTGAGTATGCCAGTTTTTAACCATCCTCTTGAAAACTCTCTCTCCCTTTTTCTTGTTTTTGTTTACCGCCTTTATGCACAAAGCGGAGGAGTATTGGGCAAGAGCTTCGGAAATCCAAACCTCTCTTTCATTTGGAATTTTCGCAACATGCCCCCAAAAAGCGTGGGAAATTTCGTGAACAAACCTCTGGTTTACTCCTTCTGAGAAAAACCTTGAAAAATAATCCCTCAAAGGCGAAAAGGCTTCCTGAGTAATAAAAATCAATCCGGGAGGCGCCTGACCGAATCCCCAACTGTTAACTTCAACAATTTCCTGATTTTTAAAAGGATAAGGATAGCCAAATAGATTTGAATAGTAATTTTCCGCCACAAAAAAGTTGTTTGCAAGCCTTAAAGCATGTTTTTCTTTGGCCATTGCATAGGAAGAAACCGTGCATTTGTATCCGTTGTATTCCTTTGTGTAAACATGGTATTTGCCCGCCGCCACAACGGGAAACTGAACATCGTCCTCAACTTCGGTTTTCAGATAGTTGTAATCCCCGTCCTCGCCTTTATCTACAACATTTCCGCTTGCAAAGATTGAGTAAGGCTTTGGCGCTTTTACAAAAATCTCAAAGGAAGACTTTTCCTTGCTTAAATCAGGCTGGGGATACCATGCGTATGTACCCAGAGAAAAGTAATTGTCTCCGTTCGGATGGATTGCAATGTCTCCGTCAAGCTTAACCTCAATAGTTGCAAAATCCCCGGCATTATATTCTTTCCCCAAATCTATAAGAAGCATTCCTTTTGTATGAATAAAATCCGCAGGTTTGCCGTCAACCTTGACGCCTTTCACGTGGTAATACCTGAAACCGTTTGAATACCTTGAAGAGATAAGGTTTGTGTAAAAACACCTCATTCCGTTTGCGTTAAACCTTACCTTCTGCTCGGACTTAACCTTTACGTGTTCGTCTTTATCGTTGAAAATATTTAACTTTGTGTCAACAACGGTAAAAACCGGGCTGTCTTTTTCAATCCACGATTTTTTCAAAGTTTTTAAAGTTAACTCTGCAAGATAATATTTTCCAACAACATCCACGCTGTTTGACACATAGGGCATAACTGCGTAAAGGCTTTCACTTTGAGTGTCAACGGTGTCAATGTTGTAAAAAAGTTTCTTTTTCCCGGTATCAATGTAAACGCTTGTAAAACGGCCGCCGGGAAAAAATTTCGCAAAAAGCGCCCCCGTTGAGGGAAGGGTATCCAAAAGCCCGTCAAAAACCTTTTCAATTTTATTCAAAGTAGGCACTCCACCTGAAACCACTTTACCACTTAAAGCCTTACCTATTTTATCATTCCAAACCAAAATCCATTTTGCATTTCCCTTAAAAACCATATTGCCGTTTTCAATATCAGGTTTACCGCCGAAAGTACTTTTAAAATTCCTTATTGCAACCGGCATAAAGAATTTGTCTTTATATTCATAGTGAAAATCGGCATTGCTCACCGCAAAACCGACAGGTTCTTTGCCGGCAAACATTCCGTAAACCCTGCTTTCCGGCGTAAGAGAAAGCGTCAAATCCGCAATTTTAAAAGACTTTGTTTTAACATCAAGAAGTTTAAGTTGAGGATAGGTTGCCTTTTTAAAAAAATTCTGCAAATCCCCGGCAAAAACCGACACTGCAAAAACAAACAAAAACAAAAAAATAAACTTTCTTTTTCTCATAACACCCCCGAAAAAATCATCGTACAGATTATTTTAAACATAAAAAAGTAAAGATTTCAAATAAGCCGATTTTTTTCATAAAAAAAGATTTTTTTAATGTTTTCTTAAAGATAAAACTAAAAAATTTTTACACTTAAAAAAAATAAAAAAAGGGGGCTAAAAGCCCCCGTGGAATTCAGTATGTTTTAAGGCTGTTATACCCAGCCTCTGAGTTTCATTGCTTCGGCAACCCTTGCGATTGAAATTATGTATGCGCCCATTCTGTTGTCAACGTTGTATCTTTCAGCGGTTTCAACAACAGCCCAGAAAGCCTCTTTCATTATTGTTTCAAGTCTCTGCCTTACCTCTTCCTCAGTCCAGTAGAAGTTCATATTTCCCTGCACCTGCTCAAAATATGAAACGGTAACTCCGCCTGCATTGCACAGGAAATCGGGAATTACGAAAACTCCCTTTTCGGCAAATACCTTGTCCGCTTCGGGGGTTGTGGGGCCGTTTGCCGCTTCCGCAACAAGTTTTGCCTTAACTTTATCAACGTTTTTCTCGGTAATCTGTCCTTCCAAAGCGGCAGGCACAAGTATGTCAACGTCAAGTTCAAGAAGCGCTTCGGGCGGC
>JAMOUY010000184.1 GCA_027067895.1 Acidobacteriota bacterium | reverse complement strand
TACAAATGTATTATTTCTGACATTTATCTTTACCCTCAAAGACAAGATAGCGCTTATTACTGCAATAGCGGCAACTATCCAGATAACAATTACAAGAATTGCCCCTTTTTCACTGTTTTTAGAATTAAAGCAAGCCACCGCCGCCCCCGTTTTCTTTTTTTGTCTTTACAAAAGAAAATGCCGTGATTTTTCTGCCGGAATTTAGAATAACTTCACACTTAATTCCGATAAGTTTTCTGTAATCCCTAACGCTTTTCACATATTCACCGACCCAATTCGAGCCTTTCTTCCCCGCCCCGTTGGAAACAAGGTAAGAAAATTTTACCGTTTTCACCTTTTTCCATAAAACCGTTCTTTTCGGCTCCGGAATCTCCGCATCGGGCCTGTTAAAGAAAAAAGGCGTTTCTTCCATAACAAGGTTGTTTTCCCCGTCAAGAAAAATCTCCGTTGTTACAGGAAAATACGGAATTTTTACCGAATAATAACTTATGAAAAGAATACTATTTTCTTTGCCGTCAAAGTATTTATCAAAATCCTTTATCGCTTTGTACCAATAAAATTCGTCAAATTTTTTCGACAAAAGAATATAGAGGTTGTTTGCTTTGAAATCTTCCGCCATTCTATTTTCCGCTTTTTTCCAATTAAGAATAACCCCCCCAAAAATTTCAAAAATAGTTACCGTTACAACAGCGGATATGGCAACTGCAATAATCAATTCAATAAGCGTAAAACCCCTATCTTTTCTTTCTAAAAAGATGGTATGCCTCCCCTTCGTAAACTTTCTTGCCGGTATTCTTGTCCCTAACCTCAATATTTATCTTTACCGCTTCAATACCCATAATCTTCACATCGTATTGGTCAACAAAAGGTGCTTTTTCAAAAACAAAAACATACTCAAAATCACCGTCTTCAAACTTGTAAATATCCGTATCCTCATAATCGTCGGAAGTTATGGGAAGAGAATGCTTTCGCAGACATTCCGTAAAATAAAATTTTAAATTAAACGCATATTTTACCGAAGAAGACGATTTGCCGAGAGAATAAAGGTTTTGTGAAAAATACCTTAACACGGCAACGGATGCTATGGCAAGAATAGCCACGGCAACCATTATTTCAACAAGGGTAAAACCTTTTTGAGATTTTTTCATTTCTTCTTTCTTTCCGTTTCTCCGGTATAAAGGTCAACGGCAAAAACGTAATCCCTGAATTTAAGGCTTACGGTGTAAAAAGAGTCCGGCAATACCGCAAAAGACTTAACCTTTCTGCCGTCAATATCAATTTCTTCAATACCCTTAACCTTTTTTTTCAAACTTTTTCCGTCAAGCAGTAATTCCCCGTTTTTTTCTCTAAGGGAAAAAATTCTCGCCTTTCCGTCAAACCTTGACATTACAAGAGCCCTTTTAAAGACAAGTTCAAGGTTTGCCCTTTGTTTTTGTTCCTTTATAGATTCCATTCCTCTTTTAAAAGAGGGATAGACGATTACGCTCATGACGGCAATGATAATCATCACCACCATGAGTTCCATAAAGGTAAAACCGTTACTGCTGTTCCCAAGAGGTAATGTCGGCGTTGTTGCCTTCTCCACCCTCTGCTCCGTCTGCTCCGTAACTGATAATGTCATAATCTCTTCCGTCCTGTCCGGGGCATCTGTAAACATATTCATTTCCCCAAGGGTCTTTCGGCACACCCTTTTTAAGGTAAGGCCCCTTCCAGTTTTTAATATTTTCCGGTTTTTTCACAAGAGCGTTGAGCCCTTCTTCCGTTGTGGGATACCTTCCCGTATCAATGTAAAACATGTCAAGGGCGTTTTCAAAAGCGGAAATCTGATTCTTTGCCGCAGTTCTTCTTGATTCGTCCACCCTTTTGAAGAATTTAGGCGCAACAAATCCAGCAAGAAGAGCGATAATAATCATTACAACCATAAGTTCAACAAGGGTAAAACCTCTGTTTCTTTTCATAAAACCCTCCGTTTATTTTTAAAAAGGTGCTTCGTTAATTGAAAAAATAGCCATAAGCATAGAGCCCACTATAAGCCCGACAATTATTCCCATTACAAGAATAAGCGCAGGCTCAAAAAGAGAAACAAAAGCCTTTATTGACTTTTTTATGCTTTCCTGAAAAATCTCTCCAACCTTTATAAGCATTTTGCCCAAGGTTCCCGATTCCTCTCCAACCTGAATCAGATGAACTGCAAGAGGGGGAAAAATTCCCGCTTCTTTCATAGGCCTTGCAACCCCTTCTCCCTTTTTAGCGCCTTTGATTACAGGCTCAAAAGCCTCTCTGATAACAGAGTTGGATATAATTTCCTTGACAATTGTCAAAGCCTGAATAAGGGGGACGGCG
>JAMOUY010000183.1 GCA_027067895.1 Acidobacteriota bacterium | reverse complement strand
CAGGTTAACTTTGTTCCTGTCGGCGGATGAATAACTCTTTTCATAAAATCCCCCTTTAATTTAATTTTCCGATTTCTTTTTCCACAATTGTAAGAAGTTCGCCAGTGTTAATTATTTTTTTTGCCTTCTCTATATCCCTTGCCATATACCTGTCTTTATCCCAAGGAAAAACATGCTCTCTAACTTTTTCATAAACAGGGATTAAGGCTTTGGCAGGCTTTAACGGTTTTAAAAATTCCAATCCCTGACAGGAAGCCAAAAGTTCAATTGCCAAAACGGTTTGCACGTTATCTACAACTTCAAGCGCTTTTCTTGCGGCAATTGTCCCCATTGAAACATGGTCTTCCTTGTTAGCGGAAGTGGGAATTGAGTCAACGCTTGCGGGATGGCACAAAACTTTGTTTTCCGAAACAAGTGCCGCCGCAGTAACGTGGGCAAGCATAAATCCCGAATTCAGTCCCCCCTCTTTAACCAAAAACGCAGGCAACTCCGACAATGCAGGGTTTACAAGCCTTTCAATCCTTCTTTCGCTTATATTCCCCAATTCGGCAACCGCAATCTTCAAAAAATCCATCAAAAAGGCAACCGATTCACCGTGAAAATTGCCCCCGGAAATCAATTCTTCCTCTTCGGCAAAAACCATGGGGTTGTCCGTCGCCGAATTCATCTCTATTTCAAGCATTTTTTTAACGTATTCAACCGTGTCCCTTGCGGGGCCGTGTACCTGAGGCATACACCTTAACGAGTATGCGTCCTGAACTCTTTTGCAGTCTTTGTGAGAATCCATAATTTCGCTGTCCTGCAAAATATTCCAAAGGTTTTCGGCAGATTCTCTCTGCCCCCTATACAATCTTTCCCTGTGAATTCTCTCATCAAAGGCGGTTCTTGTTCCTCTTAACGCTTCAAGAGACAAAGCGCCTATAATGTCGGCATGCTTTAAAAGGCTTTCCGCCTTATACAAAGCCATTGCTCCGATAGCGGTCATAACCTGAGTGCCGTTAATCAAGGCAAGGCCTTCTTTTGCTTTCAATTTTACAGGCTTTAAACCTACAATTTTAAGAACTTCCTCTCCATTTCCCTCAAAACCTTTCACTCTTGCTCGTCCTTCACCGATTAAAACAAGGGCAAGGTGAGAGAGAGGCGCCAAATCTCCGCTTGCACCGACAGAGCCTTTTTCGGGAATAAGGGGAAAAACCTCTCTGTTTATCATTTCCACAAGCAATTCAAGGGCTTCCAAGGAAATTCCGCTTCTTCCCTTTGCAAGGACGTTTGCCCTTAAAACCATCAGCATTCTCGCTATTTCTTCCGAAAGATAGTCCCCGACTCCGGCGGCATGAGAGCGAAGAAGGTTATACTGCAACTGCTCAACTTCGTTTTGGGGAATGACAACGTCGGCAAACTGCCCGAAGCCTGTGGTTACTCCGTAAACAACCCTGTTTTCCTCAACAATTTTGTCAACCACAGCCCTTCCCTCAACCACTTTCCTTTTTGCGTCTTCGCTTAAAACAACCTGCGCTTCCTTAAAACCGACCTTTATCAAATCCTTTAATGTCAAATCATTTCCCGTTAAAACAACCTTGCTCATAGCATCCCCTTTGCAAAATAAAGTATTAACATTCCGAATAAAATTGCCACAAACCCCAATATACGCAAAATTCTCTCGTCAGTTTGAGAGATTTCTCTCGTAAATTTTTTATAAAGTTTGGGGGTAAAAAAAGGCATACACCCTTCAAGAAAAATTGTAAAACCCAAAATCATTAAAAACAACTTCACAAACCGATTTTATATTAAAAAAAACAAAAAGCAAATCGGAAAAAACAAAGTAAAAATTTAACCGAATTTTAAAAATAATTAGAAGAATTTATCAAAAAAACGCAGTCTATACTGTTTCAAGAGAGTATCCCTCTTTTTCAAGCAACTCTTTCAGCAGATTTAAGTCAAAATCGCCCTTAACAACCACCGTCCTTTCTTCAAGAGAGATTGAATACCACTCTATACCCTGAATTTCGCCCAAAATATTAGAAACCGTCATTTTACAATGGTTGCAGGTCATTCCATCAACCTTGAACGATTTAATATTCTTGTTATTCTTTTTCTCAGTAGGCAAAGAATGGATTTCTTTTTTATTAGCACCTTTGAAAATCAGAGATTTCAAAAGCAGTATCGCAAAAACAACCGTGCCGAAAATTTTAAAATAGGACAATGAGGAAGTTGAATTGTCGACAAAAACCTCTTTTATTGCAATATCAAAAAAGAAAAAATCAATAATAATCCCGCCCAGCAATGCCCCGACAACAATTGTTGCAAGATAAACAAAGGTTGCCTTTCTGCCTATTGTTTTGTAAAG
>JAMOUY010000182.1 GCA_027067895.1 Acidobacteriota bacterium | reverse complement strand
ATGTCAGATAGGTCGGCGCATTGTCAAGGAAAGAGGAAAGAGTTCCCGTCACCCAAAAGTAGTGGGCAGGCTCTTTTACCGAATTTATAACAAATGCCAAAGCGCCTTCCGTTCCCGCCCTTAAAATTGCAAGCGCCGGAATAATTGTCATAAAAATTCCGGCAAACAAATATGCAACCTCAATAATGGGAAACCACGAGAATTCGTTTTCTTCCCTGATTGCCTTTTTTGTGGTGTAAAGGGAAAGAAAACCCATAATGATAAGGATTAAGTCCCTGACTTCGTTTTCAATAGCAACGTGAACGCCCAACACTTCAAAAGTGCCCGCTTTCCAAAAACCGCTTAAAAGCACGCCGCCTATAATTCCCAAAAGAAAGATAAAGTTGTGCGCTCCCAAAATTTTAAGATTCATTTTTCCCTGCTTAACCTTTACTTCCGGGTCTTCTTTTGCATAGTAATACCTGTCCATAAGGTAAAAAATTACAAGAAGAATTCCGGCTGTTGTTGCCATTTCGGAAAATATGTGAAATGTCCAAAAGAAAGGAACGCCGTGCAGAAAACCCAGAAATAGAGGCGGGTCTCCCAGAGGCGTTAACGAACCGCCTATGTTTGCCACAAGAAAGATAAAAAAGATTATTACGTGGGTTTTGAATTTTCTCTTTTTGTTTGCTCTTAAAACAGGCCTGATTAAAACCATTGCCGAACCTGTCGTTCCAATCCAAGAGGAAAGAAACGTTCCTATAAGAAGCATAACAAGGTTCATTTCAGGCGTGCCTTCAAGGCTTCCCTTTACAAGAATACCGCCAGCAACGGTAAAAAGAGACCAAAGCAAAATTATAAACGGAATGTAATCAATGAGATAGATGTGCATTATTTCGTGAAACGCAACTCCCTTAAAAACAAGAAGAAAAGGAATTGCAAAAACCAATGCCCAAAAAGCAGAAACCTTTCCGAAATGGTGATGCCAGAATTTCGGAAACAATAGAGGAAAAAGCGCTATGGACAAAAGAATTCCCACAAAAGGAATAATTGACCACAAGGGAAGAATTTTTCCCAAATTTTCCCCTTCTTCCGACTCTTCTTGGTGTTGTTTGGAATTTTTCTCAACATGCTCAGATTCTTTAACTGTCTCGGCATTTTTCTTTTCAACCTTTTCATCAGTCAAACCGGCATCCGCCTGTGTTTCCGAAGATTTTTCGTTTACAACCGTCTGAGTTGTTTTCTCTTCGGTAGGTTGAACATTTTGAGCAAAACCCGTTCCCAACAACAAAAAACTCGCGCAAATAACGGCAATCATTATCTTTTTCATATCAGGCCACCCCTCATTTTTTTCATAGGTTTAATCTTAAAAAAAATTCCGCATAATGTAAACTTAAACTTTTTCTCAAAAAAAACAATTTTGACATATAATAAAAGGCGATTTCATACGTCTATGGGTAAGAAGCAAAAAACGGAGGGTGTATGAGAAAAAAGGCGATATTTATCCTGCTTGCAACTTTGTGCTGGATTAACGTTTTTGCGGCAAATTCCCTGACTTTCAGCGAAAAGGTTAAAGACTTGGGAATAATCGGGCAACACAAAAGATTTGTATGGACAGTCAAGGTTAAAAACATTTCTCAAAAACCCGTAAGTTTCAAAAAGATAAAAACAACTTGCGGCTGCACATACGCAAAACCGGAAAAGAAAACAATTCTTCCGGGAGAAGAGATAAAATTTAAAGTTATTTTCAACAGCGAAGCGTTTGAGGGAAAAATTGAAAAACTTGTTTTTATTGACACATCAACAAAAGAAAGATACGTGCTTAAACTTAAAGCGGACGTAAAAAAAGACATTTACATTGAGCCTGCAAAAATCAGCGTAAGCACAAAAGACGACTATTTAGAGCAATTGGTGGAAATTAAAACTTTTGAAAACAATAAAAAAATTAAAATTGCAAAAATCGCCCCCCCGAAAGAAAAAGGCATAAAAATAAGAAAGATAGACAATAAATCATTCGTCGTTGAAATTACGCCTTCAAAATTTAAAAAAGGCGGGACAAGGTTTGTCAAAATCTTTATTGAAGGGAAAAACACACCATATTCGTTGCCAATTGAAGTAAAAACACCTAAAAAATACTCTCTTTTTCCGTCGGATACCCTG
The DNA here is from genome assembly GCA_027067895.1 of Acidobacteriota bacterium. GTDB lineage: Bacteria > Acidobacteriota > Holophagae > Thermotomaculales > Thermotomaculaceae > Thermotomaculum. The sequence continues at coordinate 222 of JAMOUY010000182.1, read as the reverse complement.
CTTTTCCTTAATACAAAAATGGGTACAAAAACGGAAAGAGTGATTGAAGTGTCTTCAAAAGAAAAATTTAATATAATTTCAGAAAAAACCGGGTTCCCCTTTCTTTCAATCAAAAGCAAAGAAAAAATATCAGACAACAGATGGAAAATCACCTTTCTATTTGATACCGAAAAATTAGGAAACAAAAAAACGGGTCAAGATATCTTAAAACTGAAAACAGAC
>JAMOUY010000181.1 GCA_027067895.1 Acidobacteriota bacterium | reverse complement strand
AAGGAAATGTACAAAAAAACAAGGGTAATTTACGTTGGGAAAGTGCCGGTTGGCGGGGGAAATCCCGTTTCGGTGCAGACAATGACAAAAACAGACACGAGGGATATTGAGGCTACATGCGAGCAGATTAAGGATATTGTGGGGGCGGGTGCGGACATTGTAAGGTGCGCAATTCCCGACATGGATGCCGCCGAAAAGATAAAGGCTATTGTTAAATTTTCCCCCATTCCCGTTATTGCCGACATTCACTTTGATTATAGGCTTGCAATTAAATGCGCAGAAAACGGTGTTGCCTGTTTGAGGATAAATCCGGGCAATATCGGAAGCAAGCAGAGAATTAAAGAGGTTGTATCCGCATGCAAACATTACGGCATTCCCATAAGAATAGGGGTAAATTCCGGGTCTCTTGAAAAAGATTTGCTTGAAAAATACGGAAATACACCCAAAGCAATGGTTGAAAGCGCAAAAAGGCATATCGGTTTTCTTGAAGATTTGAATTTTTTTGAAATAAAGGTTTCCTTAAAATCTTCCGACGTAAAAAAAACCGTTGAAGCCTGCCGAATGTTTGCAAAAGAGTTTGACTATCCGCAGCATATCGGTATAACCGAAGCGGGCACCGAAAATATCGGAAGCGTAAAGTCAATAATAGGAATTGGTGCCCTTCTTATTGATGGAATAGGGGATACTTTGAGGGTTTCTCTAACCGATAGCCCGGTAAAAGAAGTTGTTTTGGGAAGGAATATTTTAAAGGCGTTAAACCTTCTTCCCGACAGCCCGAAGTTCGTCTCCTGTCCCACCTGCGGAAGGATTGAGTTTGACATAAAAAAGTTTGCCTCATTGATTGAGAAAGAGATTGAAAAATTAAACAAGCCTATTACGGTTGCGGTTATGGGCTGTGCGGTAAACGGGCCGGGAGAGGCAAGGGAAGCCGATTACGCCGTGTGCGGGGGCAAAGGCTATGCAGCCATTTACAAAAAGGGAAAACTTGTTAAAAAAGTCAAGGAAGACAATTTAATTGAAGAATTTTTAAACCTGATAAGGAATGACAATGAATAGATTGAAAACGCAATATTTCAGCAATCCGGCAAGCAAAAGACTGAATATTGCTTTTAACCTTGTTTTTTCTTTTTGGGAAATAGTTAAATTTCGTGAAAAAATGATATGCTTATAAATGGGTTTTACGTGTTTTCTTCGGAAATTTTGCGTTTTCCTAAATTGATGGATTTTATTAAAGTGGCGAGAGGATAAGAAATGAAAATCAAACTTGAACGCAAAGGCGAATTGTTTATTATATCCGCGCCTTCCGGAAGCGGGAAGAGTACATTGATACACATGCTTTTGAAAGAAGTTGAAAATCTTGAATTTTCCGTTTCATACACCACAAGGGAGCCGAGAAAAGGCGAAGTAAACGGAAAAGATTATTTTTTCGTGAGCGAAGAAGAATTTAAGAAAATGATTGAAAATGACGAATTTATTGAGTATGCAAAGGTTTTCGGAAAATTTTATTACGGTACGGCAAAGAAGCAGGTTTATTCAAAAATTGAAAAAGGCAAAGATGTCATAATGGACATAGACGTGCAGGGCGCGTATCAGATAATGCAGAAAAAACCTATTGACTTTACCTCAATCTTTATTATCCCCCCTTCCCTTGAAGAGTTGAGAAACAGGCTTGTATCAAGGGGAAGAGACAGTATGGAAGAAATAGAAAAAAGATTGAATACGGCCAAAAATGAGATAAAATATTTAAAGTATTTTGACTATGTTGTTGTAAACGACATTCTTGAAGACGCTTTATCGGATTTAAAAGCAATAATCTTTTCGGAAAGAAGAAAGGTTAAAAGGCTTGTAAATATTGAGAGCATATACAAACAATTTACGGAGGAATAGATGACACCGGAAGAAACATTGAAAAAGGTTTTGGAAAACCCGTTCAGGCTTATTCTTGTTGCAGGCGAAAGGGTTGAGCAGTTGAGAAAAGGCGCAAAGCCGAGGGCAAAGGCGCCTATCAATAAGCCTACTTTTATTGCCCTTGAAGAATTGAAGCAGGGTAAGTTTGAAATTAGGTTTATTGAAAAAGAGCAAAGCGAAGAGGAATTTTCAACGGAAAACCTTGATTCTCTTGTAGAGGATATGGAAATAAGCCAAGGCTGATTATGCCATATTTGGATTTTGACGCAGGCATACTTATCGGTGTTTCAAGCGGAATTGCCTGCTATAAATCTGTTGAAGTAATCAGGGAATTGCAGAAAAGGGGATACAAAAACATTGAAACGGTGTTGACAAAAAACACCGTTAATTTTTTATCCCCGAATCTTTTTGAGGCAATAACCGGCAAAAAGCCCTATGTTGACGTTTTTGAGGAG
>JAMOUY010000180.1 GCA_027067895.1 Acidobacteriota bacterium | reverse complement strand
GCATACTCTTATGCAAGTTGTAAAATACGGAATGTATGCCCCGTCTGCGAGAAATACAAGAAGTTGGTTTTTCTATGCAATAACCGACAGAAAGTTGCTTGATGAAGTTGCCGAAAAACACCCTTATGCAAAAATGCTGAAAAAATCGCCTGCTGCCATACTTGTCTGCGGGGACAAAAACATTGAGCCGATGGAAGGATACCTTGCCCTAAACTGCGCAAATGCGTGCGAAAACATAATGCTTGGCGCGCTTGAACATAATCTCGGCACTTGCTGGATTGCGGTTTATCCAAGAGAGGAAAGAATAAAGTTAATAAGCGAAATATTTTCTCTTCCGGGAAACCATCTTCCCGTCGCTTTGCTTTCAATAGGCTATCCCGACGAGGAAAAACCAATCCCCGACAGGTTTGAAAAAGAAAAAATTATGTTTTTGGAATAAAAATTTGATTTTGACCGATAGGCTAAAATTCTTTAATGCGGAAAAATTTTTATCTTGTTGTCCTTTTGTTGTCTAATTTTTTTCTTTGTGTTATATTTTTTTTGATAGTAAAATATGAAAAAACAACTTAAAAGGAAAGCAAAATGGGTTTAATGCAGTTTTTTCTAAGCAAAGACGGAAAATTCAGGTTTGTTTTTACCGACATAAAAGACGTTGCCAACGAGATTATTCAAAGGCATAAAATGTCCTATCCGGTGGCAAATGCGGTTTCAAGGTTTATTACAGGGCTTGCCCTTGTTTCAAGCAATCTTAAAGACGGAGACACAATAGGGGCTTACCTTGACGTTGACGGTCCTATTGGCGGAATAAGGTGCGAGGCAAACTCTTTCGGGCATATTAAAGCCTATGCCGTAAATCCCGATGCCGGAGTTGACGAGTTTGACAAAAATTACGTAATGGATTTTAGCCAACTTGTAGGGAAAGGCGTGCTTACCGTTGCAAAGGTGTTGAGCAAAGGAAAAATCCCGTTTGTTTCAACAATAAAATACGAGGGGGGCTCTTTTGCCCTTCTTTTTGCCGATTATTTAAAACAATCCGAGCAGATAAACAGCGCGGTTTTTATTTCAAACTTTATGAAGCCGGAAGGAATAGTTGAAAAATGCGGCGGTTTTCTTGTCCAGCCTATGCCTGACGCAACGGACAAAGAAATTGAAAAACTTGAAAAAGACATAGAAAAACTTCCCCCGTTTAGCGAGGCGTTAAAGGAAACCGACAATCTCAATCAGGCGGCAATGCTTCTTTTCCCGGATTACGGGTTAAACCTTGTAGGTGAAAGAAAACTTGAATTTAGATGCACTTGTTCGCGTGAAAAAGTTGTAAAGGTTTTAAAATCGCTTAAAGATGAAGACAGAAAAACTTTGCTTTTGGAAGACGGGACATATCAGGTTATTTGCGAATACTGCAAAAAAGAATACAAAATAAAAAAAGAAGAAGTTGAAAATTAGGCTTGATGGTGTAAAATATTATTCGCTTCGGGTTATTTTGTTGACTTGAAGGGTAAACTGTGATATTTTTACCTTTGACTTTGAAAATAAAGGGAGGAGCACGCTAATGTATGCAGTAATTGAAACTCAGGGAAAACAGCATAAGGTTGTTGAAGGGCAGACTCTCCTTGTTGATAGATTAGAAGGAGAAGTTGGAACAAAGGTTGACTTGAAGGTTTTGCTTTTAGGCGAAGACGGAAATGTTGAAATAGGAACGCCTTATCTTGAAAACGCAAAGGTTGAGGCTAAAATAGTTGAGCAGAAAAAAGACAAGAAAGTTCTTGTTTTCAAGAAAAAGAGAAGAAAGCAGTACAAAAAACTCAACGGCCATAGACAGCCTATTACTGTTTTAAAGATTGAAAAGATAGTAAAGTAATTAAAATAAGGAGTTTTTTATGGCACATAAGAAAGGACAAGGAAGTAGCCGAAACGGAAGAGACAGTAAGTCCAAAAGGCTCGGTGTTAAAAGATACGACGGCCAATTTGTCAAAGCGGGCTCAATTATCGTTAGACAGAGAGGCACAAGGATTAAGCCGGGCAAAAACGTTGGGAGAGGCAAAGACGATACGCTTTTCGCTCTTACCCACGGCGTTGTAAAGTTTCAGGACAGGGGAAAGATGGGCAAGTTTGTAAACATTGTTCCCGTTGAGGGAGAAACCGTTCATTAAACTTTTGCTAAAAAAACAAAATTTGATAAAGTTAAGGGGGAGTTAATCCCCCTTTTTTAATTGTTTGGGAAAGAAGGCGCTATGTTTAAAGACGAATTGAAAATTTGGGTAAAAGCGGGAGACGGCGGAAGCGGATGTTTGAGTTTCAGAAGGGAGAAGTTTATCCCCAAAGGCGGCCCCGACGGCGGAGACGGCGGAGACGGGGGAGATATAATT
>JAMOUY010000179.1 GCA_027067895.1 Acidobacteriota bacterium | reverse complement strand
GAAATTTATAAAAGACAATTTCTATGCTGGAAACTACGTAATACTGAAAGTTGACACATTCAGTCCAAGCATCTCGGTTGAGCAGACCGAAAAAGCGGTTACGGCAATCGTCATGGCTTTGATTGCTATTTTGATTTACGTTGCAATAAGGTTTAAGTTTGACTACGCAATAGGCGCAATTATGGCGCTTGTCCACGACGTTATCATTACGCTTGGTTTTTTTGCGGTTTTCAGACAGGAATTTACCCTACCCGTTGTTGCCGCATTCCTGACAATTGTAGGTTACTCTCTTAACGACACAATTGTTGTTTTTGACAGAATCAGGGAAAATATCAAGTTAATGAAAAATAAGAAACTTTTTGACATTATCAACATCAGTATCAACCAAACGCTGTCAAGAACGCTTTTGACATCTTTAACAACATTGTTTGTTGTTGTCGTTCTTTTCCTATTCGGCGGAATAGCGTTGAGAGGCTTCTCATTCCCTCTTCTTGTGGGAATTATAGTGGGAACATACTCTTCAATTTTTATTGCGTCCCCGATTTTCTATTTTATTGAACAAAAGGTTTACAAAGTAAAATAATCTTCCTATATTATGTAGGGATAGGATTTTAAGTCCTATCCCTATTTTTTTTTATTTTTTGGGGGTGGCTAATGGGAGAAAAAGAAAAAAATCCCAGTATTATAAGGTTAGACGATATAATTGACAAATTTCTTGAATACCACCCTGATGCAAAAGAAGATATCCTAATCAAAGCCTTTGCGTATGCTTCAAAAAAACATGAATTTGCAAAGAGAAAATCCGGTCTGCCTTATATAGTCCACCCTATGGCGGTTGCATATATTGTTGCAAGCCACAGGCTTGACCTTGAAAGCATTGTTGCGGCATTTTTACACGATGTTGTGGAGGACACAGATACTCCCCTTGAAGAAATAGAGGAAGAATTCGGAAAAGAAGTTGCCAAACTTGTTGACGGATTGACAAAAGTATCGGCTATTGAAAATGTAAGCAAAGAGGAAAAAGAAAGCGCAAATTTCAGAAAACTTCTCATTTCAATAGCAAAAGACCCGAGGGTTTTAATAATCAAACTTGCAGACAGACTTGACAACATGAGAAGCCTTGAATATATGCCGCCGCACAAACAGCAGAGAATCGCAAAAGAAACCCTTGATATTTACGCACCGTTAGCCCACGCCATAGGTATGGGAAGAATCAAAAACGAATTGGAAGATTTGTGCTTTAAATACCTCTGGCCTGACGATTACAAACAACTTGTGCAGCAGGTTGAGGAAAAGAAAAAAACTTATGAAAAATATAAAGACGAAATTTATAAAAAATTGCTGAAAATCATGGAAGATAAAGAAATAAAATGCTACATTCAGCACAGAATAAAACATCTTTACAGCATTTACAGAAAAATAAAAAAACAAAATATAACTTTAAACGAGGTTTACGACTTTCTTGCTTTCAGAATAATCATTAAAGAAGAAGATATAAGCAAATGTTATGAAGCAATGGGAGAAATACACACAAATTGGACTCACATGCCAAACAGATGGAGAGATTTTTTAACAAGACCAAAACAAAACGGCTACCAGTCTCTTCACACCACCCTTATCCATAAAAAGGGAATTTACTTTGAAGTCCAGATAAGAACTGAATCTATGCATAAAATAGCGGAAGAGGGAATTGCCGCCCATTGGCAGTATAAACACGGAAAAGTGGCTTCTTTTGAACATACAGAGATTTACAACGCCATAAGCAATGTTATTTTGAGAATTCAGGAAAATGCGGACAAGAAATTTCTTGAAAATTTCAGGGAAAATCTCGGGGACTTAACACATGATATTACGGTTTTAACCCCGAAAGGAAAACCCATTTCCCTGCCGGAAGGAGCAACCCCGGTTGATTTTGCATACGCGATTCATACCGAAGTAGGCAACAAATGCGTAGGGGCAAAGGTTGACGGCGTACTTGTCCCTCTGAATACCGAATTAAAAGACGGAAATATTGTTGAAATTCAAACCATGTCTTCCGGTAAACCAAGCCTTGACTGGCTGAAATTTGTAAAAACAAGCAAAGCAAGAAACAAGATTAAAGCATGGCACAGAGAGTACGAAAGACAGGAAAAAATAGAAGAAGGAAAAATATTGCTTGAACAGGGAATGAGAAAGTTTAAAATCCCCTTTACAAAATTGGATATTGAAGAAATTGCCAGCAAGTTTAAATCATACAAAATAAAAACAACGGATGACCTTTACTATTACATTGCAAAGAAAAACATTCCTTTGAAAAAAGTGCTTGAAATAATTGAACCGGATTTAAAAAAGAAACCCAAAAAGATAGTTTCGTTAACAAAAAAGGTATCGGAAGACTTAAAATTTGAAAAAAGAATAAAGGTTAAGGGAGTGAATAACGTTCTTGTTGCCAGGGCAAAGTGCTGCAATCCCATACTCGGAGACGATATTGTAGGCTATCTCACAAAAACCAAAGGAATTACGGTTCACAGAAGAGACTGCAAAAATATTGCAAAACTTTTAAAAACAACCCCTGAAAAATTTCTTGAAGTTGAATGGCTTGAAGACAGGGAAATTAGTTTTCTAATAACAGTTGAAATAATTACCGAAAATATTACGGGAATGCTTGCCAAATTAACAAATGTTTTTGAAATTTTAAACATATCAATTCAAAACGTAACAGGAAGCACTATAAAAGGAAAAGACCAAGCACATTTCAAATTTATGGTTTCAATTTCTTCAAGAAAACAACTTGAAAATCTTATTAACAGACTAAAATCGTTAAAAGGTGTTATCTCGGTATGGAGAAAGCGTTAAAATTTCTATCGCGCGCATTTTTAATTTTTTTTGCAATATTTTTTCTGTTTTTTGTAATAATTGTTTTTATTCCAAGAAAAACAATGGTTTGTGTTATTTCAGAAAAACCGGCCAAAATCACCCAAAAAGCCGACATTTATTTTGTGTTTAGCGGCGGTTTCAGGCAAAATTCCATACCCGGATTTTCAACTGAAGAAAGAATTGCTTTTTTAAAAAAACTTTTGTCAATACACCCCAACACTCCGTTTATATTCCTTGATTACGGAAGGGGGAAAAAAATTGCATCAAAACTTCTAAACGAATTCGGCACATTAAACCTAAGCGGAAAAGAGAAATTCAAATACAATCCAAAAATAAGCGGAACAATAAACAACGTAAAAGAATTGGTAAACTTTCTGAAAAAACATCCAGAATACAAAACAATAGGGATTGTAACTTCCGCTTACCATGAAAAAAGAATAAAAATCCTGCTTGATTATTATTTGAAAAAAAACAACTTAAAAGTAAAGGTTTATTTTTTCCACGATGATAAAAATCAAGAAATTTTTACCTGCAAATTCAAAAGATACATAACCCTTGTATTGCACGAATTAATAGGAACGTTATACGTTAAAAGCACAACGCTTTTTAATTGAAAGTCCTAAAAGAAATTTCAGAAAAATCAACCTGAGGGGAAAATCCTTTTAATTTTACTCCCTGTAAATTTTGGTTTCTTAAAATAATGTCTTTTCTGTGGTAAAGAGGTGCCACCGGACAATCGTTGAGTATTATCTGTTCTATTTTTGAATAAAGTTTTGCCCTTGTCCTCGGCTCAATCTCATATCTTGCCTCTTCGCTTAACTTATCAACTTCCGGATTTTTATAGCCCAAACAAAACGGGTCTCCCGTGTTTGTATTGAAAATCGTGTAAATAAAATTGTCCGCATCCGGATAGTCGGCAATCCACCCCACCCTGAAAGCATGAAACTCTCTTTTTTCAATATACTCCCAATGCTTAGACAAGCCGTTAAGCTTTACCTTCACGTTTATATTTTCAAAACACTCTTTCATTGCAAGAATATCTCCGGGGATTTCTTCTCCCTTTTTACGAAAAGTAATCTCAAATACAAAATTATCAAAATCAAAATTTTCCTGTTTTAAAATCCTCAAAGCCCTTTCAGGGTCAAAATTAAACGACGATACCGAACCAAATGAAAAAATACCGTTGGGAACAATGGTAAAAGCGGGAATAGCATAATCAGGCGGAAGAAAATTCACTATTTTATACCTGTCTATCGCAAGACTAAACGCATATCTTATCTGAGGGTTGTCAAAAGGTTTTTTCAAACAGTTAAAAGCAAGAAAATAGGTAGAAACCTGAGGAATGGTTTCAATATAATCTTTAAATTTGTCGTCCTCATTTATTTGTGAAAGATAAGTCTCGTCACCGGCAAAAACAAAATCAATTTCCCCTTTTTCAAACCTTTTTATAGCGTCTTTGTTTCCCTCGGTACTCAAATCAAAAATAATTCTTTCAAGAAACGGTCTGTTATGAACAAAATATGCGTTGTTTTTCCTTAAAACCATTTTATCTTCCGGCTTAAATATTTCAACAATATAAGGTCCGCTTCCTATCAATGAGACGTTTTTGCTTTTGGTATGATACTCGGATTGCGGAATAATCTTTGCCGCAGACAAAGTAAGAAGGTCAAGAAAGAATACAAGCGGTTTTTCAAGCAAAAACTCAACGGTGTAATCGTCAATCACCCTAATTCCGGTAAGTTCCGACACTTCCCCGTTATGAAATTCTTTTGCTCCTTTAATCACAAAAAACATCCCCGCCTGTGAAGAATTCATGTTTTCATCAAGAAGCCTCTTAAAAGTAGCAAGAACATCTGCCGATGTAAAAATCTGGCCGTTATGAAAAATCACATTCTTTTTCAAAAAGAAAGTATATCTCAATCCGTCATCGGAGATTTCCCAATGCGTACACAAATCGGGAACTATGTTGGTTAGATAATTGTATTTAACAAGGCCGGAATAAATCAAATCAACAATTTGATTTTCCGCAATGGTATCGGCAAATGCAGGGTCAACGGTTTTGTAGGGAAGCATTAAGCCGGAAACTTTTAAATTTCCGCCGTGGAAACGGTGCGAAAGACGAAAAAATTCTATTGTTTCTCCCAAATAATCGCCGTACTTTTTCAAAGCAAGAGATGTACTTGACATTGTAAGAACATTTTTAAAATTTTTCCTAAAACCTTCTTCTATTTTTGCAATTGAGTCAATTGAAACCGAATTGTTTAGTTCAAGCTCTTCACTCTGCCTTAAAATTCTTCTTGTTGAATCCTCAACATCTCTCAATTCTCTCAAAAGCCCCTGTACCTTTTCCGCCTGCTCGTCCACAGACTGTTTTATTCCTTCAACCAACTCGGAAACAAAGGCGGTTTTGGTGCTTACATAGGTAACAATTTTGTCTTCCGCAGACATAAGGTTTGCAATGTCTTCCGAAAGATTGCTTATTTGATGTGCTGCATCCCTTATCTGTTGAGTGCCGAGCGAATGTTCGTTTGAGGCTGTGGCAATATTGTAAAAATGATGGCCTATCTCTGTAAGCCTTGTGCTGATATCGGAAAAATTTTCCGTGGTTTTGTAAACGTTCTTTAAAGCCTTTTCCATTGCAGACGCACCTTCTTTACCGATTTGGGTAAGTTCAAGAATAACGTTTTCAAATTGAACGATAAGTTGGGAAATTTCCTTCAAAGCAATTGTTGAAGACTCGGACAATTCCATAATTTTCTCTGTAATAACCTCAAAATCCCTCGGGGTATTCTCCACATTTTGCGAAAAAATAGTTGCGTTTAAAGCAAGAAGGTTTGTCCTCTCCCCTATCCTTGATATTGCGTCAACAATTCTTTCAATTTTTGCCGAATGCTCTTTTAAAAGATTTATTTTCAAAATAAAAGTATTTAAAACATCTGCTACTTTTTCTACACTTGCCATTGTTTCCCTTGATTGAGTAAGTCCGTATTTTGAAATTTTGATTATTTCCTTTGTTAAATTTTGGGTGTAATCAATGTATTTTGAAATCTCCTTGAATGTTGACTCCATTTCGGTTATTGCACTAAAAGTTTCAAGCGACAAGGATGAGAGGTTTTCGGTATTCTCGGTAACCTTTCTTGTATTTTTCTGAATTTTCTCCATTGCGTCTTTATTTTCCTTGATATACATTGAAAGAGACTCAACAACAATTTTAATGTCTTCATTCTGATTGTAGGTGTTTTCAAGAAGTTTAACCGTTTTATCGCTATTTCCCGAAAGATTAATCGCTTCGGAGTAAATCTTTTCTATCAAATGCTTTATTTCTTCCGACAATTTACTGGTTTGTTCAATACTTTCAATCTGATTTTTCGCATCGTAGATGTTTATGATTAGTTGGTCGTCAATTCTATACGAATTTTCTTTAATATTCGCCGCTACCCCTTTCAGATTCGAAACAATTGTCTCAAACTTGTTTGTGAGTTTTAACAAATCTTTGTTTACCTGAGAAACAATTTCCTCGCTGTCTTTTGCGGTATAAAGCAAAATATTGAAATCTCCCTCGCTAATCTTAGAAAGTCTTTTTTCAATAAACTGTATTGCCGAATTTATTTTTTTATTTCTCAAATACGCGGAAAGAATAAAAAAAGCCGAAAAAACGGTAAAAACCGCAACACCAAACCAAAATTTGTCAAGCAAATCATAAATGCTGAAAAGAAAAATGAGGGAAAGCAGAAAAACGCTCCCCTCAATTGAAAAGATAAGTTTGAAATATTTGCGAAATAAATTTTTTGTTTTGCTCATATCAAGTTAAATATACCCCAAAAACACATATTTTGCAACAATGACAACTAAACCCAGTAACCGAGTTTTTTAGCATCTTCTTCAAGTTGCTCCCTAAATTTGGGATGAGCGATTGATATTAAAGCCTTTGCCCTTTCTTCAAGAGATTTTCCGAAAAGGTAAGCAACTCCGAATTCAGTAACAACATAATGGACATCAGCCCTTGTAGTAACAACTCCGGCGCCTAATTTCAAAGTGGGGACTATTCGCGATACTTCTCCGTTTTTTGCCGTTGAAGGAATGGCAATTATAGGTTTCCCGCCGTTGCTTCTTGCCGCTCCTCTTATAAAATCAACTTGTCCACCGAAACCGCTGTAAATCTTTGTTCCTATTGAATCCGCACAAATCTGGCCGGTTAAATCAATCTCTATTGCGGAATTTATGGCAACCATCTTGTCGTTTTGAGCAATAACAAACGGGTCATTACCGTATTCTGTGGGATGAAATTCAAACAACGGATTGTTGTCAATAAAATCGTAAAGTTTTTTTGTACCCAAAGCAAATGTGGCAACGGATTTCCCTCTGTGGATTGATTTTCTCTCGTTTGTAATTATTCCCTTTTCCACAAGGGTTAGCAAACCGTCGGAAAACATTTCGGTATGAATTCCCAAGTGTTTTTTATCGTCAAGGTAATGCAACACGGCGTCGGGAATAGCGCCTATCCCCATCTGCAATGTTGAGCCGTCTTCAATCAACTCTGCGCAAAACTGCCCTATTTTGTCGGTAACGGCATTCATAGGGTCTGCTTTTAATTCCATTAACGGTGTATCAACCTCAACAAAACAATTGATTTTGCTGACGTGTATAAAACTGTTTCCCAATGCCCTCGGCTGATTGGGATTCACTTCGGCAATTATGTATTTTGCATTTTCGCACGCCGCTTTGGTAATTTCAATTCCCGCCCCGAAACTGCAAAATCCGTATTCGTCAGGGGGAGAAACCGATATTAAAGCCACATCTATCGGATAAAGCCCCGATTTAAAAAGTTTGGGAATTTCGCTTAAAAATATGGGGACATACTTTGCATTTCCGCTGTTTACCGCTTTTCTCGTATTTGTCCCAACGAAAAACGCTCTGTGAATAAATGATTTTTTATACTTTTCATAAGCATAATCGGCGAAACCGAAAGTTAAAATGTGGGCAATTTCAACATTTGACAACTCTTCCGCCCTTTCCGTCAACGCCTTTAAAAGTGTTTCGGGAGTACAAGCCCCGGGATGAACATAAACTTTATCGCCGGACTTTATCACTTCAACTGCTTTTTCCGGGGAACAAAGTCTGCTATTGTATAGATTTGTCCAAGTCATTTCTTTCTCCCGGTTACAAAAGGGATTCTATGTTTTTTACTGCATAGCCGAAAACTTTGTTTAAAACCGAATGAATAGGAATTCCCCTGTAAATATAAACCCCTTTCCTCAAAGAATAATCAGCCTGTAAAGCCTTTTCCAAACCTTTTTCAGCAAGAAGTTCTATATAAGGAAACAAAACATTGTTTAAGGCAAGCGTGCCTGTCCAACCTACGCAGGAAGGAATATTTGGAATACAGTAATGCAAAACTCCCTTTACCTTAAAAACCGGAGACTGGGGAGTGGTCGGCCTTGAAGTTTCAATGCAACCGCCTTGGTCTATTGACAAATCAATTATTATTGAGCCTTTTTTCATAAGTTTAAGCATGTCTTTGGTTATTACGTGGGGGGATTTTTCACCTTTTATGAGAATTGCGCCAATAACAACGTCTGCAAGAGAAATAGCCTTTTCAATAGATTTTTTGTTTGCGATTGATGTTATAACCCTTTTTTGAAAAAGCCTTTCAATTTCCCTTAACTTGTTCATATCTTTGTCAAGAACAATAACCTGCGCTCCGGCTCCCAATGCCGCCATACAAGCGTTTCTGCCCACAGTACCCGCCCCTATGATAACCACAACGGCAGGCGGAACGCCGGGAATGCCGCCTAAAACTATTCCTCTTCCGCCTCTGATGATTTTTAGGTATTCGGCCGCAATCTGAACGCTCATCTGCCCTGCAATTTCGCTTGTCGGATAAAGAACGGGCAATTGCCCGCTTTCGTCTTCAATCAACTCATAACCTATCAGAGTAGCTTTTTTTTCAATAAATTTATCAATCATGGATTGGGGCGAAACCGCAAGATGATGAAACGCCAAAATGATTTGTTCGTCCTTTATCAAATCCATTTCTTTGTCAATAAGTTTGTCCGCTTTAACTATAATATCAGCCCTACCGAATATTTCTTCGTGGGAAAATACGATTTTCGCACCCGCTTTTTCAAACTTTTCGTCAAAGAAATGAATTTTCTCTCCGGCTTTGGTTTCAACAAAAACATTGTGCCCATTTTCAACCAATAAAGCCACGCTTTCAGGGGTTAGGGCAAGCCTGTTATCCCCGCCTAATTCCACAGGTATCCCGATATTCATGTAATACCTCCGTAATTTTTTATTGTTTACACCTCTCCCTTTTTCGCCGCACTTATTAAACCTGATTTTATTTTAACAAAAAAATTCAACTATTAATTAAAACTTAAAAACAAGGTTTATCATCAAAGTGGTGTCAGTTTTT
>JAMOUY010000178.1 GCA_027067895.1 Acidobacteriota bacterium | reverse complement strand
TACCTATGTTGAGTATTACCTTTCAAGGGGAATGGATATTAACGACTTTGCAAGAAACTTCTCCTTTTTCTTCTCAAACGGGCTTGACCCCGAATACTCGGTTATAGGAAGGGTTGCAAGAAGAATTTGGGCGATTGCAATGAAGTATAAGTACGGGGCAAACGAAAGAAGCCAGAAACTTAAATACCATATACAAACCTCGGGACGCTCTCTGCATGCGCAGGAAATTGATTTCAACGATATAAGAACAACCTTGCAGGCTTTGATTGCAATTTACGACAACTGCAATTCCCTTCACACAAACGCCTATGACGAGGCTATTACCACGCCTACGGAAGAATCGGTTAGAAGGGCGCTTGCAATTCAGCTGATTATAAACAAGGAATTCGGAATGACCAAAAACGAAAACCCGTTGCAAGGTTCGTTTATTATTGAGGAACTTACCGACCTTGTTCAGGAAGCGGTTTTAATGGAATTTAGAAGGATAAGCGAAAGAGGCGGTGTTTTAGGCGCAATGGAAACAATGTATCAAAGGGGAAAGATTCAGGAAGAATCAATGTATTACGAATATCTGAAACATACCGGAAAACTTCCCATTATAGGCGTGAACACATTTGAGCGCCCGCCTCATTTAAAAGGGCTTGAAAAACAGCCTGTTGAATTAATCCGTTCAACGGATGAAGAGAAAAAACAGCAGATTGAAAACCTTAAACTCTTCCATGAAAGAAACAAAAAGGAAGCCCCGGTTTACCTTGAAAAAATAAAAGAAGCGGCTATGAAAAACCAGAACACCTTTAAGGTGTTGATGGATGCGGTTAATTACTGCTCTCTGGGACAGATAACAAGGGAATTGTTTTCCGTCGGCGGGCAGTATAGGAGAAATATGTAATGAATAAACAAACGGCTGTTACCCTTTTTATGAATACCTTGCTTGGATTAAAGTCCCCCGAATTTTACAATATGATAAACAACATCTCTTCTTTAATAAAGGTTGGCAAAAAAACAAATATCTTTTTTGAAGGGGATAGCGGAAATTATTTTTATTTTTTGGTTAGCGGGAAAGTTAAACTTTTTAAAATGTCTTCGGCAGGGAAAGAGGTTGTGGTAAAGATAATTTCCCCGGGAGAAATTTTTGCGGAAATTGCCATAATTGAATCCCGTTATCCCGTTACCGCACTTACACTTGAAAATTGTTTGTTGCTAAAAATAGATGCCCAAGATTTTTTTAGTTTTCTTGAAAATGACAGGGAATTGAATAGAAAATTTATGTTTATGCTTTTACAGAGAATAAAAACCCTTCTTTCAAGGCTTGAATTAATCGGAACAGAAAGCGTTGAGGAAAGAGTTTATCATTATCTTAGAGAATTAGCCTTGAAGAGGGGAGAAAATTTTACACTGCCCATATCAAAGGGGGAACTTGCAACCTTGCTTTTTACTTCACCAGAAACAATTTCCCGAACTTTTGCCAAATTAAAGGAAAAAGGACTAATTGAAGTTAACGGAAAAAGAATAACTGTAAAAAAGTTTTGATTTTTTTGAAAATTTTATTTGTTTTTTTTAATAATTAAGTTTATATTTTTAAATAAGAACGGAGGTTGTGTCTGTGAAAAGGATTTTTGTATTTTTTTTCCTTTTGTTTATTGGAATGCAAAACGCATTTTCCCAAACCTATATTTACGACGATACCGTTCCGTTTAATTGGATAGAGATAGAAAATACCGGCAATCAGGTTTCATGGGCTAATAATTGTACAGCCCATAATAATAACGATGATTTTTCAGTTGTTTCAATAGGTTTTAATTTTAAATTCGGCTCGCATAATTTTAATCAAGTTAGAATTATGTCAAACGGATTGTTGCAGTTTGGAAACGATACCGGATTGCATAGGCAGAATGTAAATATAGCGCTGCCCAATACTTCAAATCCACCCGCTTATCAAAATTGTTCCAGACAACAGGCTGATTTGTTTATTGCGCCATATTGGGACGACTTAATCCCTACCAACGGAGGCCATGTTTATTATCAAACTTTGGGTACAGCCCCCGACAGAATTTTTGTGGTTGAATGGAAAAATGTCCGTCACTATCCCAACATCTTTTTTGCTTCTTACACTTTTGAGGTCATTCTCTATGAAAAAACGGGAGATATAAAATTTCAATATAATTCTTCCAGTACGGACGGTTCTTCCGCAACAATAGGGGTGGAGATTAGCAATAATGATTACACCCAGTATTCTTACAACTCTTCAACGGTGGGTACGGGAAAAGCAATACTTTTCTACAACCTTTATTATCCTTGGGCCGACTATCACTTTGACAAATGCTTTTGGGAAGAAAATACGCATAGCGTAATTGACAGTGCCAGAGGCTTTGACGGAAT
>JAMOUY010000177.1 GCA_027067895.1 Acidobacteriota bacterium | reverse complement strand
GTTTCACGAAAATCAAAAAAGTTGTTGTCAAAGATTAAGCAAAAGGATTTGCAAAGTAAGGCAAAAAGGATTAAATTATAAGGGAAAATTGAAAAGGCGAGGATTTAAGCTCCAACTTGCCCCGGCCTGTCCTTGAAGGACAAACAGGGTGCTAAAGCGGTGATTTTTTATTGTTTGAAATTAGCCCGCGCTTCAAGTTGGAGCGCGGGTTTTTTTGTTTTAAAAAAAATTATGGAGGTGTTTATGGAAAACAGAAACAACGCTAAGGGATTTTTCGGGAAGGCAATAGGCCCCGACGAGTTGTTTGTTAAGTTTAAAGAAAGGTTTAAGAAGATGAGCAATGATGAGTTGGTTGAAGCATTTAACAGAGAGGTTGGCAAAGCCGGATGGACGGGGGCAAGGGGTGCATACCTTGCAGCGTTGCACAGAGAGTTTGAGGACAGGGGAATAGAAATTTGCAGAATAGGGGATGAAAGCAGCCTTTCCCTTGCAAAAAAGGTAAAAATAGAGGTAAAGCCCGTCCTTGTCCCTGTTGGCGAATAGGTTTTAAAAATCTTCCGGCGCATACGGAATTTCGGGGCGGGAAACTTCCCATCCTTTTGGTTGCTTTTTGGGGGCAATTGTTGTTAAATAACAGTATGGGAATTAAACTTTTCGGGAGTAAATTATGAAGGTTCTTGTTATAGGAGGCGGAGGAAGGGAACATGCCCTTGTGTGGAAGATTTCCCGCTCACCGCTTGTGAAAAAGGTTTACTGTGCGCCGGGGAATGCAGGAATTTCGGGTATTGCTGAATGCGTTGACATAAAGGCAACCGACATTGACGCCCTCGTTGATTTTGCGAAAAAGCATTCAATAGATTTAACCGTTGTGGGACCCGAGCAGCCTCTTGTTGAGGGTATTGCCGACAGATTCAGGGAAGAGGGACTGCTTATTTACGGTCCGGGCAAAAAGGGCGCTATTCTTGAAGGCTCAAAGATTTACGCCAAAAATTTTATGCAAAAGTACAATATCCCCACCGCAAAGTATGTTGTGTTTGACAATCCGGCAAAGGCCAGGGATTACCTTGGAAGCGGGGAGATAACCTGTCCAACCGTAATAAAGGCCGACGGCCTTGCGGGGGGCAAAGGGGTTATTATCTGCGAAAACATTGTGCAGGGAATGAATGCAATTACCGATTTGATGGAAAATAAAAAATTCGGAAATGCCGGAGAAAAAATTGTTCTTGAAGAGTTTCTGGTTGGCTGGGAAGCCTCAATCCACATAATAACCGACGGGGAAAACTATATGGTGCTTCCCTGTGCAAAAGACCACAAAAAGATTTACGACGGGGAAAAGGGTCCCAACACGGGAGGCATGGGTGCCGTTTCTCCTTCCCCCCAGATAGACGCAACAATGAAGGAAACCATAAAGGCAAAGATAATTGAGCCTTTTATGAAGGGTTTGAAGGAAGAGGGCATAGATTTCAGGGGCACCGTTTTCTTCGGGCTTATGCTTACAAAAAAAGGGCCTTATGTGCTTGAATTTAACGTCCGCTTCGGAGACCCTGAAACTCAGGTTATTTTGCCGAGAATTGAGGACGATATTGTCCCTGTTTTGATGTCTGCGGCACAGGGGAAACTTGAGGGAGATGTAAGAATGTCGCCCAACGTTGCGGTAAACGTTGTTGCGGTTTCAAGGGGTTATCCCGGGGCTTACGAAAAGGGGCTTGAAATTACAATGCCTGAACCCACAAGTTCAAATGTTCTTGTATTTCATGCAGGTACAAAACTTGGCGAAGACGGAAGACTTCTTACAAACGGCGGAAGGGTGCTTTCTGTGACGGCGCTTGCCCCCGATATTGAGTCTGCGCGGAAAGAGGCTTACGGATTTTTGAAGCAGATAAAGTTTAAGGGAATGTTTTTCAGAAAAGACATTGCGACACTATGAAAAAGGTAATTGCGGAGTTAATAGCCATAGGGAGCGAATTACTGGGTGTTGCAAAGGTTGATACAAATTCGCTTTTTATCACAAAGCATCTGAATTCCATAGGAATTGAAGTCGGTTATAAAACTGTTGTGGGAGACGACAGGGAAAGACTTGAAAACGCTTTCAAAACCGCATTGTCCCGTGCCGATATTGTAATTTCCACAGGCGGATTGGGCCCCACAGAGGACGACTTTACCAAAGAGGTAATTGCTGAACTTTGCGGTTTAAAACTGAAACTTGACGAAGATATTTTAAAGAATTTGAAGGAAAGGTTTGCAAAGAGGGGAATAGAGTTTCCCGAAAATTCAATAAAAATGGCATACATTCCCGAAAAGGCGGAAGCAATTCCCAACGGCCCCGGTGCCGCGCCGGGTATTTACCTTGAATGCGAAAGAAAGTCAATTATTCTTCTTCCCGG
>JAMOUY010000176.1 GCA_027067895.1 Acidobacteriota bacterium | reverse complement strand
ACGTCAATGTCCACGCTTCTGCCCGTAAACGGGGAAAGCCTTGAAGTTTTTACAAAGTTTGCTTATTCCACTTCTTTTTTCAGGGAAACAAACGCGGGATTAAACCTTTCAATATGCCCAACCTGAAACTTCAAGCCGTTTCTTTCCGCAATTTCTATAAGTTTTTCCCCGTCCTCAATTCTATCCGTAATAGGCTTTTCAACAAGCACATGGACACCGTTTTCAAGGAAAAAAGAGGCTATTTCAAAGTGCAAAACCGTCGGGACGGCAACCACAACGGCATCAACCTTGCCTAAAATATCCCTGTAATCTTTCACATATTCCGCATTGTACTTTTCAGCAAATTCCTTTCCCCTCTCCTCGTCAATATCCACAACATACTTTAAATCCGAATTTTCCAATTCGGAAAGCACTCTTGCGTGAAACTTGCCTAAATGTCCCGTGCCGATAACGGCGGTTTTTAACTTGCTCATTTTTTCTCTCCGTCATAGTTAAAGTATTTTTTTAAGGGAGTATGCTTTACTTTGTCCCTGTTTTTTTCAGTTAAATAATCCCAATACGCGCTATCTCCTTTCAAATACTTGTCAAACCACGCCACCAAAAAGTTTTCCTGCGCCAACCAATTGGAAAATTTGCCTTTCATTCCGTGGTCTTCGTTGAAAAACCTTATGTAAACACAGTCTTTTCCCAAAACCTTCAAAGCGGTGAAAAACTGGTCCGATTCAATTGAAGGCACGTTTACGTCGCTTGTGCCGTGCATAAGCAACAAAGGTGTCTTAACTTTATCGGCATTGAAAAGAGGCGATTTGTCCACATAAACGTCTTTGGCATTCCAAGGATAACTTCCGTGCAAAGCAATCATCCCGTAAAGGTATCCCCAATATCCCCCGCCCCAATAAGAGGCAATGTTTGAAATTCCGTATTCAGACACAAGCGCTTTGAAAATATTTGTCTTGTAAGCAAGGGTATTTGCCAAAAATCCGCCATAACTTCCGCTGTAAGCCCCGAGTTTATCTCTGTCTATCGCCTTTACCTGCCTGCAAATCCACTCCGTTGCCTCAATCAAATCCGCCGCGCTTTTTTCTCCCCATTCGTTGCAGTGCTCGGAAGAAAATTTTTCTCCCCTTCCTACGGCTCCCCTCGGCGTTGTCAGAAAAACAAAGTATCCGTTGTTTGCAAGGTATTGAAAAGTCGGATGAAAGGGATTTCCGCAGGGAACAACTCCGCCGTAATAGAAAACAATTAACGGATATTTTTTACTCGGATTGAAGTTTGCGGGATAAATAAGGTAATTGTTGATTTCATAGCCTGTCTTTGACTTAAACCTAAAAAACTTATACGGGGAAAGAACAATTCTTTTCCGCAAAGATTTAGGCTCAAAGGTAAAAAGATGTTTCCCGTCTTTGTAAAGGGCGGGAAAATGATTAAAATCCGAAGCAAGAAAGAAAATTCCCGAAGGCGTTATTTTAAATCCCGTTGTAAGCAGATTTTCAGATGTTTTAACCTGCTCAACCTTTTTGCTTTCAAGGTTATAAAGGTAAACCTTTCCCTTCCCTTCTTTCGTTGCAATAAAAGCGATTGAATTTCCGACCTTCTGCAAAGTATCTGATGTCTGATAGGCATAGATAATGTCAATGCCTGTGGTAAAGTTTTTATCTTTTGTCAAAGGCTTGATTTTGCCTGTTTTAAGGTTTAGAGAGTAAAGGCAGTTGTCGTAATAATTGGCAGGCCTCTTTTCGTCATATTCTTCCCTTTGAGCGGTAAAGTAAACAAAATCCCCGTCCAAAACAATTGAGCCTACTGGATTTTCCGAGCCTATGTTGTATTCCCCGACTTTTCTTTTTTTCAAATAAGTCAAATCCTTCTCATAAACAACCGTTTTTGCCCACGGGTATTTGTCAATAAGTTGAGAAGTAAAGTAAACAATTTTCTTTCCGTCAACTGCAAAAGAGTCAATGTAATCTGGATTTGCAAGTTTTCTTATTGTCTTCCCGTCAATGCTTACCGAAAAAATTGCGCTTTTTGTTTTGTAAAAAGGGGTTTTTTCGTAAAGGTGAAACAAAACGGCATAATCCTTTTTCTTTCCCTTAAAAGTATCGGAAACAGAAAAATAGATAATTTTATCGTCGGGGGAAAGTTTTATGTCGGAAATAGATTTTTCCGATTTGAAAACTTCTTTCAATTCAAGGGTTTTTAAATCAAGTTTCAAAATAGACTTGCCTTTAACAAGAATCAAGAACCTGCCGGAATGGGAAAAAACCGGCTTTTTACATTTTTCAAAAGACAGGTAATGGGAAAAATCTTGGTTTAAAAAAAGCGCCGTCTCAATCTTTCTTTTCCCCTCTTTGTCCCTTTTTGAGATGACAACGGCAACATTTTTTCCGTC
>JAMOUY010000175.1 GCA_027067895.1 Acidobacteriota bacterium | reverse complement strand
AAATCGTTATGTGCTTTTAACGGAAAACAAAGGAAAAATTTATTTTATTGATATGCTTGTGCCGTCAACTTTGAAGAAAAACAAAGACATTTTTGACGCAATTATTCTTTCAATAAAAGACGCAAATAGAAAACTTCTGGGGGAAAAGACCGCAGGGGAATTGAAAACAGTGTGCGCAAAAACCTATTTTATACTCTGCCAATCCGAAAAATACCTTATTTTAGGCATATCGGTATTTATTGGAATAACCATTCTTTTTATCTTTTTGCTGGCAACAAGGAAAATGGGAAATTTGCCTGAGGATTTAACATCAAAGGGAATTATTCCAATCTATGCGGAAGAAAATGTATCCACGTCAATGGGAATAGGCACAAAAATTCAGAGAATTTATACGGCAATGCTTATTGAAGCAAAAGGGGTGCACATTTTTTACAGACAGAAAAGGCTTATATTTTTAGACAAGGAACAGGCAAAAGAATTGCTTAAAGAGAAAAAATACTTTTTTAGCAAGGGAATAGAGTTGATTGTTAACAAAAACCAACTTGAAAACCCGCCTCTTGCAGTAAAATGGTCGGCCTATAAAACAATTAAATTCCGGTTTTCCCCGAAAGAAAGAGAAAATATAATGCAGATTATAAAAAATCTTTAAGTTATTCTTCCAAAGAAATTCTTTTTAACAAATCAATGTTTGTAAGCATCATTCCCGTACCCATAACCACGCAGGTTAACGGGTCTTCCGCCAACGATACCGGCAAGCCTGTTTCTTCTCTCAACTTTTTGTCAAGATTTTTCAAAAGCGAGCCTCCGCCGGCAAGAACAATTCCCCTGTCCACAATATCGGCGGCAAGTGCAGGCGGTGTTTTTTCAAGGGTTATTTTTATTGTTTCAACAATTTTGTCAACAACGGGTTTTAACGCTTCCCTCGCTTCTTTATCGGTTAAAACAATACTTTTAGGCAAACCGGAATCAAGGTCTCTTCCCTTAACTTCCATTTCCAAAGGCTTGTCAAGCGGATAGGCAGAGCCGATTTTTATTTTTACCTCTTCCGCTGTTCTTTCACCCAGCAAAAGTCTGTATTTTTTCTTCACATAGGTAACGATTGCCTCGTCCATGGAGTTGCCCGCTTCTCTTAAAGACTTACTGAAAACTATACCTGCAAGAGAAATTACCGCAACATCGGTTGTTCCACCGCCAATATCAACAATCATATTACCCACGGGCTCAACAATTGGAAGCCCTGCGCCGATTGCCGCAACCATTGCCTGCTCAACAAGGTAAACCTCGGAAGCTCCCGCCTTTAAAGCACTTTCCTTTACCGCTTTTCTTTCAACCTGAGTAATTTCGGAAGGAACAGAGATAATTATTCTCGGACGAAGGAAAAAACTCCTGTTATGAGCCTTTTTGATAAAGTAATCAAGCATTCTTTCCGCAATTTCAAAGTCGGCAATAACACCGTCTTTCATAGGCCTTATGGCAACTATGTTTGCAGGCGTTTTACCCAACATTTCCTTTGCGTCTTTTCCCACGGCTTCAACCCTGTTGTTTCTTTTATTTATGGCCACAATTGACGGCTCTCTAACAACAATACCCTTGTTTTTAACATATACAAGGGTATTGGCAGTTCCCAAATCTATGGCTAAGTCATTTGAAAATAGAGTTAACCAGCTGGAAGGATTAAACAAACTCATATTAATCTCCGAATTTTTAGTTTCCACTTATTATCATAAGGTATAACACACTTTAATTGCAACAGTTAATTGAGTTTTTTTTTAAAATATTCCGTTTTTACCAAAAAAATGTTTAAAAAATAAAAAACATTCTATTTTTTTATCAACAAAAGTTAGTCGGCAGTCACCACGGCATATTTGGTAATTCTTGTCTCATTGCCTGCCGCGTCTCTTGCAATAATGTTTATCGCGTTTTTGCCTCTTTGGTACATTTTCTGAATATAAGAGAATTTTCCGTTTGAATCAACCTCCACCAAATGATTGTTAATTATAAGAGTAACTCCCGGTTCGGTTTTTCCAGTCAGAATTATGACAGACCCGAATACGTTTATTTTTTCTATTTTAACCTCGGGCGGCGTATTGTCTATAAAATTATTGTTCTTTTTTGACACCACGCTAAATCTGATTTTATCCGAAAATTGCCCTCTCTCATTAACATTGTTTATGGCGGCAACACGCCAAAAATAAGTCCCGCTTTCAAGCATGGGAAGAATTAAAGTCGTTCCGCTATACCCGTTTCTTTCAACAATAACATTTGCAAACATATCATCCTTTGAAAGTTGAAAAAGATAACCGACAACATTAAAGGTAGGGGTCCATTTAAATACAATGTTGCTTCTTGAATTTCTGTCTATCGTTGAAAGATTTATAGGTTCTTCCGCCCTCGGCGCTGGCGGAATTTTAAACTTGGCAAAAGAACCTGTTAAAAGATTCAGTCTGCACATAACCCTTGCGGGAAGGTCAAAAACACTAATTCCGCCTTTTACAAGTACCTGTACGTTTCCGTCATAACAAAAAACTGCAAGGTTTTTCCCTCCGTTTCTTGTCTCAATTTCTGACGAAGTACTTCCTTTGAATTTTATCAGCGTTCCCTTTACATTAACGGAAAAATCCTGAGTAAAATCATTAAGCCCCAATGTTTCAACACAAACAGTCCCGTTTAACAATCTCACTTTAATTTCAAGAATATTGGCACCTTTTTCTTCCATAACCCTGTCAAAAACAACCGTTGTGTTTTGCCTAATTGTAAAAATCGAGCCGTCTATAAACGCAATTTTGCAGGCACTTTTAGGTCCGCATTTTATCACGTCTTTGCTTCTTATCTTGGTATCAAGTTCGGCTTTAATAAGGTTATTTCCCCCGCCTAAAATATGCACATCTCCAATAAACTCCGATATGTGCGCTTTGGAAATATAGGAACTTTTTCTCTTCTCCACAATCTCTTTGGCAAATTTTTCCATTTTTGTAATTTGTCTTTCCGCCTTAGAAAGTTTGTACAAAAGAATATCCGAATAAATACCGTCCGCATTATCAAGTAGTTCAAAAAATTTATCTTTGTTTGACGTGAATGAAATATAGGGATAAGCCTTTTGCATAAGAGTTAAAGAGCGGTAAAAGTGTTTTATGACTTTTTTCTGCTTATTTTTTTGAGTAATATACAGTCCGCCAAAAACAACGGGAATTAAAATTATTAAAACAACAAGAAAATATTTAAAATACTTCATACTCGTCCCCTATTCACTCTTTTCCTTCTATTTTGGAACAAAAAACAAATATTTTCAAGCAATAATAAAAAATTACGGCATCTTTATCACTTTTCTTTTACTTTCCTTTTTTACGGTAATCCCTTCACCGTCAAGGTATTCAAGCAAAGAAACAAGGTATCTCCGCGAAATATTAAAAACAGGCTTTATATCTTGAATTGAAAACTCGTTATGCTTCTGTGCAAAAGTTTTAAATCTTTCCATAAAAGAAGCAAAGTTTTCGGCTGTTAAATAGAAATCGGAATTTACCCTTACAAGTTTTTTCTCTTTTATTCCCCTTGAAATCAAATCTTTTAACAAATTTTTGTCCTTAAATTCACTTGCCAAAACATTCATCATAGGCGGTGTTAATCCGCCTTTTTCAAGAATTTCCAAAAGTTTCCGAAACTCTTTGTTTTCATCAACGGACAAACTGCTTTTAAAATTCGGAAGCCTGACAACATCCTTTTCCTTTATGAGTTTTTTCTTTTCTATAATTGCGTCAAGCACCGGCTTTTCCGAAATCTCAAAATAAGCATAGGGAATCCCCGGTTTCCTCGGATTTTCATCATGAAATTTTCTTGCCTTTTCAATTATGCGTGAAGTTATATCAGCATAGTAATCCGGCGAAAAAATTATAGGCTTTGTTTTTAAAACTATTATTTTTCCGCTTTTTTTTAAATTGTTTGTAAGTTTTGAAAAAATTTCCGAATTAAGAAAAAGCCTTTCCCTTAATCTTTCCGTTTCAATTTGCCCCTCTTCTTCAAGAATTGCCAAAAAAACCGCTTCAAAATCCGAAGAATCCTTTTTCTTTATTTCTTCAACTCCCC
Source organism: Acidobacteriota bacterium (assembly GCA_027067895.1). Taxonomy (GTDB): domain Bacteria; phylum Acidobacteriota; class Holophagae; order Thermotomaculales; family Thermotomaculaceae; genus Thermotomaculum. The sequence goes on along the minus strand of JAMOUY010000175.1, from coordinate 5,256 downwards.
TGTATCCTTTTCTTTTTTTAGGCTTGTTATCCAAAACAACCCCGCCTCCAACCGTAAAAAGCGGGGAAAAATGCCTTAATACAAACCTCTCTCCCGTAAAGCACGCAACAGGCTCTTCAAACCTTAACTGGCAATATGTTTCAAAAGGGACTTTCAAATCTTTGTTTTCAAGAAGTTTTACCCTTGCTATTGCGTCCTCCGTGCCTATACTAACCCTAACCCTTGTCAAGTCTTTGAATTTTTTATATCCGCCTATAACTTTAATTTTTGCGTCAACAATCTGAGTAGTTATGTCTAAATTGTCTTTAAGTGCCACATTTCCCCTTTTAATTTCCTCTTTTTCAAAAGACGGAAGGTTTAAAGCGGTCCTTTTCTTTGCGGAAATTTTTTCAACCTTTTCCCCGTGGGTATTTATATTTCTGATTTTTCCCCTTTTTCCCCCGGGAAGAAGCATAATCTCATCGTTAACCGCAAGGCTTCCTGCCATTAATGTGCCAGTAATAACAGTCCCGTATCCCTTTATGGAAAAACTTCTGTCAACATTCAGATAAGGCGGTCTTAAATTGTTAAAATTGTCAATTTTTTTGGAAAAATCAAACAGAAAAGCCTTAAAATCTTCAATTCCTTCTCCCGTTGTTGCGCTTACTTTAAAAATTTTGTCAACTTCTCTTCCCGCACTTTCAAACAATTCGTCAATTTCAAGTTCAACAAGAGAAAGCATATCATTGTCAACCAAATCAATTTTCGTGATTACCGGGAAAATATGCCTTATTCCCAAAAGGTTTAGAATTTCAAAATGCTCTTTTGTTTGAGGCATTACCGACTCGTCAGCGGCAACTATTAAAACGGCAAAATCTATTGAATGAACGCCTGCAAGCATGTTTGTAACAAAATCCTTATGACCCGGCACATCAATAAAACTAACCGAAATATCACCGAAATCCATGTGAGCGAAACCTATATCTATGGTAATTCCCCTTCTTTTTTCCTCTTCCCATCTATCCGCATCTATGCCGGTTAGTTTATAGACAAGGGTGGTTTTCCCGTGGTCAACGTGTCCCGCAGTGCCGACAATCACCTGACGTTTAAGCATGTTATTTTTCCGCTCCTTCTTTGATAACCTTGTGCTCAATGGATTTTCTATGCCTCAAAGTACAGTAATCCCCTACTTTTTTACCGTTTATACGTATAACAACGGCAGGATGTCCGACAGCGGTAGCATTGGGGGGAATAGAATCAAGGACAACCGCATCCGCACCGATTTTTGAGTTTTCCCCAATTTCAACGGGACCCAAAATTTTTGCGCCGGCACCGACAAATACGTTGTTTTTCAAAGTCGGATGCCTTTTTTTACCCTTTTCTTTCCCTCTTCCGCCTAATGTAACCTGATGGAAAAGCACGCAGAAATCTCCGATTTCGGCAGTTTCCCCGATTACCGTACCCATTCCGTGGTCAATAAACACGCCCTTCCCTATTTTTGCGCCGGGATGGATTTCTATTCCCGTAAAAAATCTGTTTATATGGGACAAAAACCTCGGCAAAACGGGAATTCCGATTTTCCATAAAAAATGAATTAAACGATGAAAAGTAATGGCATGCAAGCCGGGATAGGTGAGCAAAACCTCAACTATGTTGGTTGCGGCAGGGTCGTTCCTAAAAACCGCTTTTACATCCTCTTTAAAGGTTTTAAAAAAGGAAAGCATTTTTATCTTAGAGTCTGCAATACCTGTTTAGCGCAAGCCTTAAATGTTTCAAAAACTCCAAGCCCCTGAATAGCAACAGCCTCAAAATAAGGCTCTCCTTTGTACCTTAACTCCTGAATAAGTTCTTCAACAGGCACCACATTGGGAAGGTCTCTTTTGTTTAACTGCAAAACATAGGGAATAAGGTCAAGGCTTAAATTGTTTTCAATAAGGTTTTCCTGCAAGTTTTCAAGGGATTCAATATTTGCTTCAAACCTCTCTTCCTGAGAGTCCGCAACAAAAATCACTCCGTCCGCCCCTTTTAAAATCAACTTCCTTGATGCGTTGTAAAAAACCTGACCGGGAACGGTGTAAAGTTGGAATTTAACCTTAAATCCGTGAATTGTGCCTATATCTATTGGAAGAAAGTCAAAATACAAAGTCCTGTCTGTTTCGGTGGCAAGGGAAATCATTTTCCCCTTTCTTTCTTCCGCAGTTTTAGTGTAAATATACTGCAAATTTGTAGTCTTCCCGCATAAGCCGGGACCGTAGTACACAATTTTACAATTTATCTCTTTTGCCGCATGATTTATGAAAGCCATAATTAAATATCGCCGAATAATTTATCAATATCGTCTTCTGTTATTTCCGCAAAAGGCGATTCAAAGTTTTCGGAATCACCTACCTGCTTCTTAGCCTTCTCATCAATTAAATCAAAGATTTTTTCAAGTTCCTGAGAAGCCTTTTTTACCCTCAACCTGACAAGCCCCAACGTCGCCTTGTTGTCAAAAATTACCACAAGAATACCCCTCTTTCCCACAATGGAAATATGAAGGTTGTCCCTCTCTCCCTCATGAAAAAGCAAAGAAAATTCTTTTTCACCGATTAGTTTTGCCAAACCGTCGGTTGCGGCAACGTTTCCCGCTGTTAAAGAGGCAAGAGATGTTGCGTCAATATTGCCCAACTCGCCTGCACCCGCTATCTGCTGTCCGTTTTTATCAACAAGAAAAACAATTTTAGAGCCGCTTTCCTCTTTTAATCTCTCAATAACCTCTTTTAATTTGTTGTATTCTTCTTCATACATTACAAAATCTGGTAAAGCCATAAGCCAATCCCCTTTTTCTAACTATTGGTTATTATAATACAGTTTTGTGAAAAAAAAAACACTTTTATTTTGCCCCTGAAATCTTGTTTAAAAAAGTTATAAGATAATTCAAATAAACTCCGTCGGAAAGCGTACCTTTTCTTGAAAGAGCAAGCACTTTGTAAATTATCACCAATGATTTTTCTATCCCCTGTCTGCCGAAAATTGAGGCAAGGGATAAAAGTTTTCTTTCGTAAAAAGAGGGATTTTTAGGCTTTTCCTCAAACGCAAAATTGTATGCTTTTTTGAAAGAAGATTCAAGAAACCCGAAAATTGAAGCAAGGGAAACCCCGCTTTCAAGCAAAGAGTTTGCAACTTTAAAAGTTTTTTTTGCGTTTCTTGTAATTATCGCATCCTGAATATCAAAAAAAGTGTATTCTTTTGACGGGAAAATCACTTTCCTAATATCTTCAACGGTTATCGTTTTGTCGTCTTTTTTGTATGCAAACAATTTATCAAGTTCGGAAAACAAACTCATCAAATCCGAAAAGGATGAAGCGATTAAATCAACTCCGTCCCTGTCTATTTTGTATCCCTTTTCTCTGCAATACTCGGAAATTAAAGACGGAAATTCCCACTCCCTTTTTTTCTTAAAGGAAAACACTTTGGCAACCTTTGCTATGCTTTTGTTCAAAGCAGACCTTTTATCAAGAGAATTGCATTCAAGAATTAAAAAAGTTTTGGTTATATTCCCGGAAGAAATTGCCTTAACAAACATTTTTTCAATCTTTTTTTCGGAAGATTTAACCTTAACCTTGTCAAAATCCTCAACATGGACAACCCTTTTGGGCGCGCCGAAGGGCAACTCTTCAAAAGAAGAGAGAATTTCCCTTAAAGAAACCTTTTTCCCGTCAAGTTTCAGGTAATTAAAATCGGAAAAACCGCCGGACAGAATTTTTTCAACAATTTCCTCAATCTTCTTTTTCCTTAAATAATATTCCTCTCCTTCAACAACAATTACATTAGGGAACTCAGCCATGCTTCCATCCTTAACGCAATTTGATTTGAAAGGTCTTTGGCAATCTCTTTTCTTTTGTCAACAAAGTATTCCGAAGAAACGGGAAATTTCTGATAAACCTTGATTTTGTCGGAAAAAGTTTTTGAGTTTTCCCCTTTTCGTATCTCTGCTTTCAGCAAATAAACAATCTCTTTCGCCGTCTGCCTGTTATCCTGTCCGCTTTGTATCGTTCTTGACTTTATATTTTCCAAAGAAACAAAAATTTCAAAATCGGGCTCGCTGCTTTTGACAAACCCTGCATCCTGCAAACTTTCCTCAATACTCCATTCAATATCTTTTTTAAACTCAAAGAGAAAAGAATCGTGGAATTTAAACGATTTTATGGCAAAAGATTTATCGGCAAAGGTTTTCACCTTATAACCGCAGGAAAACAAAAAAATTGTAAAAACAAACAGTAGAAAAATCCGCTTCATCACCTCACCACAATATTCAAAAGCCTGTTTGGAATATAAATCTTTTTAACAATAGTTTTACCATCCAAAGCCTTTGCCACCTTGTCGTTTGCCTTTGCCATTTCAAACGCTTCGTCCTCGCCAATTCCAACCTCAACTTCTATTTTTGCCTTAACCTTTCCGTTTACCTGCACAACAAGGGGAAAGGTTTTGTCTTTTGCATATTCTTCATTGAATTCAGGCCATTGGGAAACGTCAATTCCGTAAATCTCGCCCATTTCAGAGGAAATATGAGGCGCAAAAGGCATAAGCATTCTTACAATTCCGAAAAAGGTTTCCCTAACGGCGTTTTTATCTTCTTCGTTTTCAGGTTTAAAAGACGAAAGGGCGTTAAACAACTCCATCAAAGACGCAATTGCGGTATTCAAATGAATTCTCTTTTCTATATCTTCCGAAACCTTTTTAATTGTTTTGTGCAGTTTCTTTATCAAATTCTTGCCTTTTTCGGAAAGGGATTTGAAGTTAAATTCATCTTTGTTTTCAAACAATTCTCTGTTTTCTTCGCCGAAATTCCACACTTTTGCCAAAAACCTCAAAGCGCCTTCGGCGCCTTGGTCCTGCCAGTCAATTTCTTTCTCGGGCGGAGCGGCAAAAAGCATGAAAAGCCTTACCGCATCGGCGCCGTATTTCTGTATCATTTCGTCAGGGTCAACAACATTTCCCAGCGATTTTGACATTTTTCTTCCGTCTTTTATAACCATTCCCTGAGTAAGAAGCCTTTTTACAGGCTCCTCAACCGGGACAAGCCCCAAATCGTAAAGAAACATTGTAAAAAACCTTGTGTAAATCAAATGCATTGTTGCGTGCTCAATACCGCCTATGTAAAGGTCAACCGGACTCCAATAGTCGGCTTTTTCCTTTGAAAAAGGCTCTTTGTCGTTTTTCGGGTCCATATACCTGAAATAATACCAACTTGAATCAACAAAGGTATCCATTGTGTCTGTCTCTCTTTTTGCCTCT
>JAMOUY010000174.1 GCA_027067895.1 Acidobacteriota bacterium | reverse complement strand
GCCCGACATTATGTATCAATTTGTAAAAGCCATTGAGGGAATGAGTGAGGCTTGCAGGGTTTTAAATACCCCGGTTGTTTCGGGAAACGTAAGTTTTTACAACGAAACCAAGGGGGTCGGTATTTTCCCCACACCGACAATCGGAATGGTCGGGCTTGTTGAGGATATAGACAAAAGGGTTGTTTCCCACTTCCCGGAAGAGGGGCTGAATATCGTTGTTGTTGGAAAACTTACCGGAGAAATCGGCGGAAGCGAGTATTTAAAGGTTAAAACCGGAAAGATTGTAGGCAGGTGTCCCGATATTGACGTTGAGGAAACCAAAAAACTTGTTGATTTTCTTGTTGAAAGTGCCGATAAAAAACTTGTGAAATGCGCAAACGACCTTTCGGAAGGTGGAATTGCGGTATCACTTTTTGAAATGGCTTTTAAAAACGGCATTGGCTTTGAGGTAAGCCTTAATTCAAACGGTATAAGGGACGATTTTCTAATATTCGGCGAAAGCCAGAATATCGTTATTCTCGGAGTAAGCGAAGACAGCCTTTCCGATTTAATTGATTTTGCAAAGGAAAGAGGGCTTGAAGTTACCGCTGTCGGCAAAACAGGCGGAAAGCGGGGAATAATAAAGGTTGACGACAGGATTGTCGTTAAAGAGGATGTTGAAGAGTTGAAAGAGGTTTGGAGCAAAAGCATAGAAAAGGCACTTGATTAAGTTTAAGAAAAATGAAAGACAAAATTGTAATCAAGGGGGCGAGAAACCACAATCTTAAAGGGATAGACCTTGAAATTCCCAAGCACAAACTTGTGGTAATTACCGGGCTTTCAGGCTCGGGCAAGTCGTCCCTTGCATTTGACACAATCTATGCCGAGGGGCAGAGAAGGTATGTTGAGTCTCTGTCCGCATACGCAAGGCAGTTTCTTGAACAGATGGAAAAGCCCGACGTTGATTTGATTGAAGGGCTTTCGCCCGCAATTTCAATTGAACAGAAAACAACGCACAGAAATCCCCGCTCAACAGTCGCAACCGTTACCGAGATTTACGATTATTTGAGAATTCTCTTTGCAAGGGCGGGAGAACCCCATTGCCCTTCCTGCGGAAAACCCGTTGAGAGGCAGAGCGCTTCCGAGATTGCGGAAAGACTTTCTCTTCTTCCGGAAGGAACAAAAATAACAATTGCTTCGCCGCTGGTAATAGGCAAAAAGGGAGAGTATAAAAACCTCTTTAAGGTTTACCTTCAAAAGGGGTTTACCAGAGCCTTTGTTGACGGAGAATTGATTTCCCTTGAAGATGCGCCTGAACTTGACAAAAACAAAAAACACTCAATAAGCCTTGTAATTGACAGGGTAAAAGTCAGTCCCGAAAACAGAAGCAGAATAGCGGACAGCGTTGAACTTGCTTTGAAACTTTCTGAGGGGCTTGTTGAAATACACAACCATTCGGAAGGGAAAACCAAAACCTATTCGGAGCACTTTGCTTGTCCGCAATGCAACATAAGTATTCCTGAAATTCAGCCGAGAAACTTTTCTTTCAATTCACCCCACGGCGCATGCCCCACCTGCCACGGGCTTGGGGTATTGAAAGAGTTTGACGAGGATTTGATTGTTGACGAAGACAAATCCCTGAAAGAGGGGGCAATTATTCCGTTTAAAAATCCCGATTTGAGAATGAGAGGCGGGGTTTTAAAGGCTTTGTCTTACGAACTTCTTTTTGACTTAAATGAAAAGTTTAAAAATCTTCCTCAACGAATACAAAAAATTATACTTTACGGATACGATAAACCCATCAGAATGCATTACGGGAAGTATTCTTACACAGTTTTTTACAAAGGGGTGATTCCGTATTTAAAGGAGAGGTTTGAAGAGACAAAGTCAATGTATATTAAAGAGGAGTTAAACAAATTTACCGCGGACAAGGAGTGCCCGTCATGCAGGGGAATGAGGCTTAAACCTGAATTTCTTTCTGTTTTGATTGACGGGAAAAACATAATTGATTATACAAAACTGTCCGTTGAGGAGGCATTAAAGGTTTTCTCAAACCTGAATTTAAACCAGAGACAGAAGGTTATTGCCGACAAGGTGTTAAAGGAGATAGTTGACAGGCTTTCCTTTTTAAACAACGTGGGGCTTGGCTATTTAACCCTTGACAGGACTGCCGGCACTTTAAGCGGAGGGGAAAGCCAGAGAATAAGGCTTGCAACACAGATAGGCTCAAAACTTACGGGAGTAATTTACGTTCTTGACGAGCCTTCAATAGGGCTTCATCAGAGGGACAACGACAAACTTATAGCAACATTGAAGGAAATGAGGGATTTGGGAAATACGGTTATTGTTGTTGAGCACGATGAGGACACAATACTCAATGCCGATTACGTAATTGATTTGGGGCCCGGTG
>JAMOUY010000173.1 GCA_027067895.1 Acidobacteriota bacterium | reverse complement strand
GGCGTAATGAACTCCCCAGTGCATAATTCCGTTTCTCAAAACCCCCGAGCAAAACTCTATCGCTATCATCATTAAAATTACCGGATGGGACAAAATTCTTTTGTAAATGGCAATTGCGCTTTCTTTTGGCGCGCCGTCCTCGTACCTTGTTGCGTCTCCCGTGTCAAAATCTTCAAAGCCTGCCTGAGAAGGCCTGTCTTTAATGACAAAAATGTCAAGAATTGCAAAAATTATAAGCACAATTGCAGGGGCAAAAAACGCCCACCAGATATGGTAATACGGCTGGCCGTTTACATAGGTTTTTGTTTCGTTTAAAATCATTCCGTTTAAATCAAAGGCAAGGAATATTCCAAGGGAAATCAAAGTGCCGAAAATTCCTCCGAATATTCCTCTCTCCTTGATGTGAAACCATGCTGCATTAACCTTGACAATTGAAACCGCGCCGAAACTCTGAAAATACATATTCAAAGAATAAAAAACAAGAAAAGGCCAAAAAAGGGAATCCGCATTTCCGCCGTTTTTCATAACGCTGTATGTAATATAACCCAAAACCGCGTTTGACAAAGCGGCACCGACAGTTGCAATAATTATGGTTTTCTTTCCGCCCAGTTTATCCGCAAGAGGGCCGTTTACTACAAAGGAAACACCGTAAACAACGGCGCCTATTCCGAAAATAGTGCCGAAAGCCTCTTTGGACATTAAGCCTATTTCGTCAAACTTTGCCGAAGCAACGGTTAAATTGTACCTGCCCATATACAAAGATGCATAAGATAAACCTAAAATCATCCAGTTAAAATATGAGCGGATTCTGAAAGCCTTGCTGTGCCCAACGGGATTGTTTAATGAGTAAAGGTAGGTTATAACCGCAATAACCACAAAGGGCAAAATACCCACAAACAAATCGTGGGAATAATTCAGGTAAACAAAGGTTTCAAGGACAATAAGAAGTACTACCGGAAGAGACTTAAATAGATTATTCATAAACTCTCCTCAAAGTTTTTTCCATTCAAAAAAAGCCCCCCGTTTAAAACAGAGAGGCTTGTGAAATATTTTTAAAGAACTTTTTTATTTTAAGAATGAATTTTTCTGTAATTTTCCCAAAGTTTTTTCATAACCTCTTGAAGATGAGGCTTGATTTTCGCCGGGTCGTCGGTTTTTTCCGGCATATTGTTAAATACCGCATAGGGTATTTTAAACCCTTTTACATGCAGAAAATCCGGGTCACCCGACGTAAACTCTTCCCAGTCGGACTCTTTGTAAAGCATTTCAAGTTTTTTGTCTTCCAAAGCGTGTTCAAGCCATGAATCGGGCCTGTCGGGATTGAATCTTCTTCTGTTTTTTCTCAAAGACTCTTCCCATGTAACGTGTATGTAAAGGGTTGCCGCCCTGCTTAAAATTTTATCGGAAAGATACTCATATGCCGTTTTAAACCCGCCGTGTTCGCTTCCCCTTGAAAACTCAATAAGCAAAGTGTATTTGTCGTGGTAATCGGGATTGTCCCTTAACTTTTTTTCATAGAGAAGGTTTAATTTTTTAATCAAAAAATTCCAAAACCATTTTTCTTTAAAAACATAGCCTTCATATCTTTTGCCCTCATACTCAAAATACTTGTCGGTAAAGACTCTGGGCAGTCCCATTTCTTCAAGAATATCGTCGTCTTCAAACCTCTCCCACAAAATGGGAAAATCGTCAATTTCCTCAAATTCCCCTATGTGGTATTTTTCAATTCTCTCTTCCAAAGGCACTTTTTTCAGAAAATCTATAATTTCGGATTTTCCCGCAGCAGGCCTTCCGTTTACAATAACAATGTCAAAGGTGTTTCTCTCAATTCCCATAAAAACCTCCGTATAAAAAACTAATTTTACAAAATCAATAATACCGTATTTTACCTTTCAAAAAAAGCAAAAGACTGATTTGAAAAATTATTTTAAAAACGAATTTATCTTTTCCAAAGCGTTTAATCCCGTGTCGGGAATTGAGATATGTGGGTAATTTATCATAAATTCACGAGGATTTATCCTTATAACGGTAGCATTGTAATAATTTCCTATTCTCTCGCTTAAAAACCTTATTGAAGGCACAGCAGTCCCTGCCCCTATTTCAACAACCGCAATATCTTTCCCCTTATTTTTGTCAAGAAAATTCTCAAACCTTTCCGCCTGCCTGTCAGAGCGGGAAGAAAGCCATGAAAAATCCCCGAACATTAGAATATTGGGCCTTGCAACATCACCGCAGTTTTTACATTGGGGAATATTTTTCGCTCTCATTGTGCCGTAATCTATCTCAATTTTCTCTTTGTTTTCCCAAATTTCGGCAGAACATGGCTTTACGCATTGAAGGTAATGAATTGAGCCGTGAATCTCGTAAACTTTTTCTTCGGGAAAACCTGCTTTCTGAAACTGCCCGTCAACATTGGAAGTTACAACAAAAAAATCAAAGCCAAATCTGTCAATCCAGTCAAGAAGTATATAAAACCCGAGGTGAGGTTTTGTTTTTCTATACAATTCAAGCCTGTGCCCGTAAAATCCCCATCCGAATTCAGGGTCTTTTCTAAAATGAACAGGGTTTGCACAATCGTAAAAATTTAATCCAAGTTTTTCATACATGGGATAGGCTTTCCAAAAACCTTTTTCTCCCCTAAAATCGGGAAGCCCGGAATCAACCCCCATTCCCGCACCTGCGGTAACAACAAGGATTTCCGAATTCTTTATAACATTTGCGGCATTCTTGTAAACATCCATAATAGAAAGTTTATTACATTCTCCAAATTCTTTCAACAATTTAAAAATTGCACAAAAATGGAAAAGAGACTATAATTTAAGTATCTCACACGGAGGTTTAAAATGGAATTAGATTACTCTAAGCCTATTGAAATTGCGGAAGATATTTTTTGGGTAGGATATAAAATTCCCAACGACCCGTTTCAATGCCATGTTTATTTAATAAAAAACGACAACGAATCCGTGCTTATAGACCCGGGAAGCATGATAACCTTTCCCGTAACAATGGAAAAGATTACGAGTTTAATTTCAATAAATCAAATAAAATATATAATTTGCCACCATCAAGACCCCGACATTACAGGCTGCGTTTCAACGCTTGAAAAACTTATTCCGAGAAAGGACAAATTTATTGTGAGCCACTGGCGAGCAAAAGCGTTGCTTAAACATTATCAATGGGAAACTCCGTTTTTTCTTATTGAAGAAAACAAATGGAAACTTTTTTTGAAAAACGGAAGAATACTTGACTTTATCTTTACTCCATACGCACACTTTCCCGGCGCATTCTGCACATTTGACAGAAAAACCAAAACTCTTTTTTCAAGCGATATTTTCGGCGGTTTTACCGAAAAATGCTCACTTTATGCAAGAGACGAAAATTATTTTTCAAGTATAAAGGCTTTTCATGAACACTATATGCCAAGCAGGGAAATTCTCCTAAACGCTTTAATGGAAATTGAAAAGAAAAAGCCGGAAATGATTGCTCCGCAACACGGCTCAATTATCAAAAAAGATTTGATTCCATACATGATTAACAGAATGAAAGAGTTAAACTGCGGGCTATTTCTTTTAAGTTCATACGAATCAAACATTGAGATACTTTTAAAGGTAAACCAAATTGTAAACAACGTATTCAGCGAAGTTATAAACAACAGCGATTACCTGACTGTTTTGCGGAAAACCTTTTCCATATTGAAAGAAAGCGGAATTCCAATAAAAGATATTATCACCTACGCTTTTAACAAAAGAAAAAACAACAGGGAATGGTACGGGGTATTTTCGGCAATTTTTGGGGAAGTGGTTTTTGAAGATTTTAAAAACAACAAAGCAATTATAAAAAACCTAATTGAAGGAATCACAAAGCCTCGGTATTTAGAGAAAATCAAACTTATTACAGATATTATTGAAGAACAAGAATTTGTCTATGCAATCCCTCTAAACCCGAAAAACGAAAATTTAAAAGCATGTGTTTATTTTATTATGGAAAAAGAATTAAACGAAAAATACAAAAAAACGCTTGAAGAAGCGCTTGATAAACTTGAATTGCCTCTTTCCTCGTCTCTTGCAAACGAAATCCTTATAAAAGAGTTGGGAGAAGAGAAAAAGGAAATATACAACAAAGCCGTTCACGATGCGCTTACCGGTTTGAAAAACAGGGTTTTTCTTGAAAATATCGCAGCCGGTGAAGTTTCCAAAGCAATAAGATACGAATACCCGATAAGCGTGATTATGCTTGACATAGACCACTTTAAAACGATAAACGACACATACGGCCACCTTGCGGGAGATTACATTCTTCAAGAAGTAGCAAAAATTATCAAAGCATCTTTCAGGGCAACGGATTATGTAATAAGATACGGCGGAGAGGAAATTCTAATAATACTGCCATACGCAAAGGAAAAAGACGCATGCAAAAGAGCGGAACACATCAGAAGCCTTATTGAAAAACAGGAATTTACAATGGGGAACAAAATTATAAAAATCACCGTAAGTGCAGGGGTTTACCAAAGAAAAGACGAAACAGACATGGCAAAATTGATAGCAAAAGCTGACAGAAGGCTTTACAAGGCAAAAGATTTGGGAAGAAACAGGGTTGTGTGCGAAGACTAACCAACTTACTTTTAAGGATAATAATCTTTAAAAAAAACTTCAATTAAACCCTTAAATCCTTTTTCTTTATAAACTTTTTCCACATCAATTCTTTCTTCACCAAATTCTGAATACCATTCTGCTATTTCCTTAAACCTTTCAAGTAACTTTTCTTCACCGTGAATTTTTAGTAAATCGGGAATTGCATCAACCGTATACTGCACCCAGATATTTTCTTTCACTTCACCTTTCTCAACCTTTATCATTCCCTCAAACCAGAACTCATCGTCCCTATAAAACAAAGTAAACTTTAAAGAAGGAAATCTTTTAGACGCAAAAATTAGCCATTTATCGGGAGGCGACAACTCTGTGTCGAAAAAAACAAGTTTTTTATTTTTATCAACTTCTTTTATTCCACCGAAATAACAATTTTCTAAAGTTCCCCAATTGTCGGAACACCACTTGCTTTTTCTGTAAGTTCCATATTTTTCTGTCAATTGTTTCTTTATATCGTCAAATCCTTCCTCATAAACATTGTAACGAAATTTTTCCAATTCTTGCGGCACGGGAATCAATGCCTCAAACCCTGCATACTTAAAATCTCTGATAAAGTAATTAAGATGCTTTTCATCCCCTTCCACCAGCAACTCATTGACACACCAGCCAATCATTTAATTAGTTTAAAACTCCTTTTTATTCAAAATCTTCGGGAAAGAAAATCTGCTCTCTTTCAAGTTTTACGCCGAATTTTTCATAAACTTTTTTTTGAATAACGGCTATAAGGTTTTTTATATCTTTTGCCGTTGCATTTCCAAGGTTTACAATAAACCCCTTGTGCTTTAATGAAACCATTGCGTCGCCGACTTTCAAACCGCCGCAACCTGCGTCTTCTATCAATTTCCCGGCATAATGTCCTTTCGGTCTTTTGAAAACACTTCCCGCATTGGGGTATTCAAGGGGAAATTTTTCTTCCCTTTCCCTTTTTATTCTTTCCATTAAGGCAAAAATTTCTTCCTTACGTCCCTTTTGTCCCTTAAAAACGGCGGATAAAACCGCAAGTTTTTTTTCTCTGAAAACACTTGTCCTATATCCGAATTTGCATAGTGTTTGCCTAAAAATCAACTCTCTTCCGTTTGAAGCAAATGTTTTTACCAAACACACAATATCGGCAAACTCACCGTAATTGTTTCCGGCATTCATTATCAACGCCCCGCCAACCGTCCCGGGAATGTTGTAAGCAAATTCAAATCCCGAAATATTCCTTTCGGCGGCAAAAATCGCAAGTTTTTCAAGGGAAACCCCGCACTCGGCAAAGATTTTTCCGTTTTTGAGATAGATTTTGTCAAGTTTTTTGGTAATGCAGACAACTCCCTCAACCCCGCCATCGCTTACAATAACGTTTGCACCGCCGCCTAAAAGGTAAAAGGGGATGGAATTTCTTGAACAAAAGGCGTAAATTTTTTTCAGCGTGTCCATACTACGGGGGAAAACAACCATTTCCCCGTTTCCGCCAACCTTGTATTCGGTAAAATCTTTAAGAGGAAAATTTTCCTTAAAATCAACTTCAAGACTTTTTAATAAAAAAATCAAATTTTTCTTGGCAAATTTACGCACGTTTTTTCACCACCTCTATGCAAAAATGGCACATCGGGAAAATCCGATGATTATAAAACTTTACCCCAAAACAGTAAAAAAATCTCAAAAGCCTTTAAAACCCTGATCAAATCCTAACAAATTCCGTTTTTTTTAAACATGGCATTGAAATTGCATAACTCTTAATGACAGCCTTCTCCCAAATTATTTGGGAAAAACCGGGACAAATAATCCCGGTTCTTTTTTTATACGTTTAAATCAACCCTCTTACCATCAATTATATCTTTGTAAGTGTCAAGAATCGGGTCTATCTCGTTTCTCAAAAACTCCTCAACCTGAGAAGGCGCTCTGCCTATAAACTCTTCTGGCTTTAAAATAGCCATTATCTCTTCCCTGTTTAAAGGAATTCTTTCGTCTTCCGCAAGAAAATCTATCAAAGGATTTTTTTCCGCACCGTTTTTTATAGCATCCATCGCTTTATGGGAATACTGCCTGATAACTTCGTGAATTTCCTGCCTGTCTCCGCCTTTTTTCACAGACTCCATAAGAATGTTTTCGGTTGCCATAAACGGCAATTCCCTTGCAACATGGTTTTCTATAACCTTTTCGTTTACCCTCAACCCGTCGGTAATGTTTGCGTAAATCAAAAGCAAAGCGTCTGCGGTTAAAAACGCCTGAGGAATAACAATCCTTCTGTTTGCCGAATCGTCCAAAGTTCTTTCAAACCACTGGGTTGCGGCGGTAAAAGCAGTGTTGTCGGCAAGGGAAATAAGGTATCTTGCAAGTGCCGTCATTCTTTCCGAGCGCATGGGATTTCTTTTGTACGCCATTGCCGAAGAGCCTACCTGCTTTTCCTCAAAAGGCTCTTCCATTTCCCTGTCGTGCTGCAAAAGCCTTAAATCGTTTCCGAATTTTGAAGATGAAATTGCAACCTGCCTCAAAACGTGAACAACATCGTCGTCTATCTTTCTGGTATAAGTCTGCCCCGTAATTGTCAAACTTCTCGGAAACCCCATTCTTTTTGTGACAATTTCATCCAACTGCTTAACCTTTTCCTCGTCTCCGTCAAAGAGTTTCAAAAAACTTGCCTGAGTGCCTGTCGTGCCCTTCACTCCCCTTGCCGGAATTCTTGAAAAAAGAAGGGAAATAAGTTTAAAGTCAATAAGCAAATCTTGAAGCCATAAAGCCGCCCTTTTGCCCACCGTTGTCAACTGCGCAGGCTGAAAGTGGGTAAAGCCCAAAGTCGGCATAAATCTATATTCGCAGGCAAATTCCCTGAGATTTTTCATCACTTTAAGCAGTCTTTTTCTCACAAGGGAAAGCCCTTCCTTAATCTGAATCAAATCGGTATTGTCCCCAACAAATGCGGACGTT
This sequence comes from Acidobacteriota bacterium, assembly GCA_027067895.1. GTDB lineage: Bacteria > Acidobacteriota > Holophagae > Thermotomaculales > Thermotomaculaceae > Thermotomaculum. The sequence continues at coordinate 1,852 of JAMOUY010000173.1, read as the reverse complement.
GCCCCAAGGTGAATTATGGACATAGCCGAAGGCGCCGCCTTGCCGAATGTGTGGATATGCGCCATTACGTCGTGCTTCAATTCCTTTTCCTTTTTAGCCGCATACTCAAAATCTATGTCTTCAAGATGCTCCCTCATCTCGTCAATCTGCTCGTCCGTTATCGGAAGTCCCAAATCCTTTTCCGCTTCCGCCAATATAAGCCAAAGCCTTCTCCAAGTCTTAAACTTAAATTCATCTGAAAAAATATAAGCCATCTCCTGCGACGCATACCTTGTTATCAATGGATTTGCGTATCTGTCTCTCTTCATCTGTCCCTCCGCAATTTTGCTTTATTTAAAGCGGTATATTTCCGTGTTTTTTAGGCGGCAGACTGTCCCTCTTGTTGTCAAGGGATTCAAGCGCCTTTATAAGTTTTACCCTTGTGTTTTCAGGCAAAATAATCTCGTCCACAAAGCCCATTTCGGCAGCGGTATAAGGATTTGCAAACAGTTTTTTATACTCTTCAACAAGTTTTTTTCTCAACTCTTCCGGATTTTCCGCCTTAGCCAATTCTTTTTTGTAGAGAATATTTACCGCCCCCTCTGGCCCCATAACCGCAATTTCAGCGGTGGGATAAGCAAAGTTGTAATCGGTTCTAATATGCTTTGAAGCCATTACGCAGTATGCCCCGCCGTACGCCTTCCTTGTAATAACGGTAATCTTGGGCACAGTTGCTTCGGAAAAAGCGTAAAGCAGTTTTGCGCCGTGAACGATTATTCCGCCGTGCTCCTGATTTACGCCGGGCAAAAATCCGGGAACGTCCTCAAAGGTGATGAGAGGAATGTTGAAAGCGTCGCAAAATCTAACAAACCTTGCCCCCTTCCTTGATGCGTTTATGTCAAGAACACCTGCAAGATAATTTGGCTGATTTGCAACAATTCCCACAGGCCTGCCGTTTAGCCTTCCGAATCCGACAACAATGTTTTTGGCAAAGTGTTCGTGAACCTCAAAGAAATACCCGTCGTCAAGCACGGGACGGATAATGTCCCTTATGTCGTAAGGCAAATTGGGATTATCCGGGACAACGGAATTCAGTTCGGGAATAACCCTGTCGGCAGGGTCGTTAGTTTCCTTTATCGGGGGTTCTTCCATATTGTTTGAAGGCATAAAGGAAAGCAATTCCCTGATACACGCAAGGCATGCTTTATCGTTTTCAAGCGCAAAATGGGCAACTCCGGAAATTTCGTTGTGCGTTCTCGCTCCACCCAGCTCCTCTTTGGTAACCTCTTCGTGCGTTACCGTTTTAATAACGTCGGGCCCCGTCACAAACATGTATGAAGTGTCCTTAACCATTAACGTAAAATCGGTAATTGCCGGAGAGTAAACCGCTCCCCCTGCGCAGGGACCCATAATTGCGGAAATCTGAGGAATTACGCCGGAAGCAAGCGTGTTTCTCAAAAAAATGTCAGCGTATCCGCCCAAAGAAACAACCCCTTCGTGTATTCTCGCCCCGCCGGAATCGTTAAGCCCGATAAGCGGCGCGCCTACCTTCATTGCCAAATCCATAATCTTGCAAATCTTTTTGGCATACATCTCGGAAAGCGAACCGCCGAAAACTGTAAAATCCTGAGAAAAAACATAAACAAGCCTTCCGTCAATTCTGCCGAACCCGGTAACAACGCCGTCGCCTACAATTTTGTTTTTTTCCATTCCGAAGTTGTTGCACCTGTGGACAACAAATCTGTCTAATTCTTCAAAAGTGCCTTTATCTAAAAGAAGTTCAATTCTCTCTCTTGCAGTTAATTTCCCTGCGGCGTGCTGTCTTTCAATTCTTTCTTTTCCGCCGCCTAACATGGCTTTTTCGTTTCGCTCT
>JAMOUY010000172.1 GCA_027067895.1 Acidobacteriota bacterium | reverse complement strand
AGCGGAATTTTTGAAAAGTGTGGAAGATAAAGTGCCGAGGCTGTTTTTTCTTTTAAACAAGGTTGACTATCTTGACAGTAGCGAGATTAAAGAGGTTTTTGCTTTTTTGGTTAAAACTCTTAAATCCGCTGGAATTAAAAGTGAGATAGAGATTTTTCCCGTTTCCGCCAAATTAGGTTTGAAAGGAAAGATTTTAAACGACAAAAAGATGGTTAAAGAAAGCGGAATTGCTGATATTGAAAACAGGCTTATAGGATTTTTGGCAAGCGAAAAGACAGGTGTGTTGAACAATGCCGTTAAGGTGAAGATTTCTTCAATTTTAAACGAGGTGCTTTTGAATACCGAAATTGAGTTGAATTCTCTGAAAATGCCATTGTCAGACCTTGAAGAAAAGATGCGTTTTTTTGAAAAAAGCATTGAAAAGATTGAGGATGAAAAAATGATTTCTGTTGATTTGCTTGAAGGAGAAAGAAAAAGACTTCACGTTTTGCTTGAAAATTATTGCTCTGATTTGAGAAAAAAAGCGGACGAATATTTTGAAGGAATTTTGCTTGAAGAGATTTCGTCGTTTGAAGGAAACAAAATAAGCGAGTCTGCAATTAGGGAAAAAATAGCAGAGGTTATTCCTGTTTTTTTTGAAAGAGAGATGGGCAGGGCTGCTAAATTTTTTGAAGAGAGGGTAAATGTTTCTTTGGGTAAGCATAGAGAAAAAGCCAACGATTTGATAAACGGATTAAAGACAACGGCGGCTGATTTGTTTGACGTTTCTTTTGCTTCAATGAATGATAAGGATTTGTTTAAGATTGTTAGAGAGCCTTATTGGGTTTCCCATAAATGGAACAATGTTTTTTCTCCGATTCCGCCTGCCGTTGTGGACAAGGTTTTGCCTTTGAAAATAAAGAAGAACAGAATTTTAAAGAGAATGAGAGAGCAAATAAATTCTCTATGCGTTCACAATATTGAAAATCTCAGATGGTCTATTTATCAGAGCATAAACGATACTTTTAGAGGTTTTGTAAGCCAATTGGATGATAAATTTGAGGAAACTCTTCAATCTACATTCGGTGCGGTGAAAGAAGTTGTTTCTAAAAGGAAAAACAAACGGGAAGAGATTGATTTTGATATCTCTCAACTTGAAGATTTGAAAAAAAGTGTGGTTTCTCTTTTGGAAAGAATAAATTAAAATTCCACGAAAAAGGGAAGAATTGAAAATAGTATTTCAACGGGAATTTCTACCCACGGATTGGAAAAAAAGTAAGGCAGAAAGCATAAAATTCCGCCGAAAACTATAAAATTCCACCTTTCAGATTTTTTCCCGTAAATAAAGTATGCGATTCCGATACAACTGAAAACAATGTTTAGCATAATGCTTAAAGGATTCATAATTACCCCCTCTAAAATATTTTACATCTTTTTGCGTAACTTATTTTAATAGTTTAAAATCAAATTAATGAAACTAATTTTTAAGGCGGTAAATATGAAAAAGTTTGCTTGGATTGCCGTTGCGTTTTTAGGGCTTTTTATAATGATTTTTTTGCCGATTGAAAGTTTGAATTTTTCTCAAAAAGCGGTTTTGGGCATTACCTTTGCCATGGCTGTTTTGTGGCTTTCAGACGCTATTCCCATCGGCGCAACGTCTCTTTTGCCTCTTGCCCTTTTTCCCCTGTTTGGTGTTATGAGTGCAAGCGAGGTGGCAAAGCCTTATGCTCACAGGCTTATTTTTCTGTTTTTAGGCGGGCTGATTATTGCGCAGGCTATTCAGAAGTGGGGACTGCACAGAAGAATTGCGGTAAACATTGTAAGTTTTCTTGGGGCAAACCCCAATACCATAATTTTAGGTTTTATGGTTGCAACCGCTTTTCTTTCAATGTGGATGTCAAACACGGCCACAACCTTGATGATGATGCCTATCGGGCTTGCGCTTATTCAAAGTTTTTCAGATAAGTTAACCGACAGCGAGGATTTTCTAAATTTTTCAAAGACATTGATGTTAAGCATTGCCTTTGCGGCATCCATTGGCGGGGTGGCGACGCTTGTGGGGACTCCGCCTAACCTTGTTTTTGCGGGAATGTATAACAAGATTTTCGGGGCGCAGATTTCCTTTGCAAAGTGGATGGAAATAGGTTTGCCCATAAGTGTTTTTATTTTGTTTTTTGCATGGATTTATCTTGTTTTCTTCGGCTTTCCATTTAAAGGTCTTCCGACGGAAGATATGAAAGGAATTATTGAAGTGGAAAAACAGTCCCTTTGCAAAATAAGTTTTGAGGAAAAGATTGTTTTAACGGTTTTTGTTTTGACTGCGTTGGGCTGGATAACAAGGGCGGGCTTTGATTTCGGGTCGTTTAAAATAAGAGGCTGGGCGTCGTTTTTTCCATACGGAAAGTATATAAAAGACTCAACGGTTGCAATGTTTTTCGCAACCTTGCTTTTTTTCCTTCCCTCAAAAGAAAAAGGGAAAATGATTCTTGATTTTTCCGATGTTGAAAAAATTCCATGGGAAGTTTTGTTTCTCTTCGGCGGCGGTTTTGCCCTTGCGGAATCTTTTAAAGCGACAGAGTTAACCCATTGGGTTGGACACAAACTTGCTTTTATTACACATCTTCACCCTCTAATGCTTGTTTTTCTTGTTATTTTGACTTTGGGCACTTTAACGCAGTTTACATCAAACACGGCTACAACGACAATTATGCTTCCCATACTTGCGGGGATAGCGCAAACTTCAAACATAGACCCTTTGATTTTGCTTATTCCGGCAACTTTGGGCGCTTCTTTTGCCTTTGTCCTTCCGGTTGCCACGCCGCCAAACGCGATAGTTATGGGAAGCGGGGTTATTGAGATAAAGGATATGGCAAAGGCGGGAATTTGGCTGCAAATTTTTTCAACAATTTTTGTTAGTCTTTACTGTTATTTTTTTCTTCTTATGTGAGGTTTTTTAGAATTAAGAGAGTGCCGTTTATCAGCAAAACAGAGGCTGTTATTTTTTTGAAAACTTTTTCCGATACGTTAAGGTGTATTTTGTTGCCTATGTAAAGCCCGGCAAATACAAAGGGTAAAGTCAGAATTGCCGTTGTTAAGATTTTCAGATTGTAAAGCCCTATGAAAAGATAAATCAGTGTTCTTAATACGCTCATAGAGAAAAAGATTGAGAGAATTGTTGAGCGAAACTCTCCTTTGTTAAGGTTTAAGCCTTTAAGAAAGATTATTATCGGCGGACCGGATATTCCATATGCTCCGCCTAAAATTCCCGTGAGAAATGAGAGAATTTTTCCCGCAATTCCGTTTTTTTTAAACCTTAGTTTCATTTTTTCTTCAAAAAAGAGAAAGTAAAGGGCAACGGCGCAGATTAAAAATCCGAGGTATAAAAGCAGTTTGTCCGGCATAAGGTATTTTAAAATCAACGAGCCTGCCAATAATCCCAAAAAAAGTGCGATTAAAAACTTTTTTACAAAGTCAAAGTCAATTTTGTCCCTGTTTTTATAGACAATAACCATTTCGGTTGGAACGCATAGAAGCAGAAAATAGGGAACAATTTGGGATAAGTCTCCGAAAACAAGGGAAAGCAAAGTTATTGAAACCATTGCCGAACCGAAGCCCAACGCGGCGTAAATTATCTGTCCCAAAAGTATGATTATTCCCGCG
>JAMOUY010000171.1 GCA_027067895.1 Acidobacteriota bacterium | reverse complement strand
CCGTCAATTACAAAACTGTCAACTATGCCTATTATTGCCGAATCAACGGGGCAGTCTTTCATTCCCTCCGCCATTCTTGCCGAACTTCCCTGCACAACCAGAACGTATTCTTTAAATCCTGCGCTTACGGTGTCAACCGCAACAAGATAATCGTTTTTTTCTTTCAGGGTTTTGTCAACAGGGATTACAACGAGAAGTTTTTTTCCGTAAAGTTTCGGGTCTTTTCTTGTCGCAACAACCGTACCGCTTACCTTGCCTATAAACAAAATTCCTCTCCAATCTTTTTTCAGAATAATTATAGCAGGAAAAGGTTTTTTTAAAACCTTTAAGTTATTGGGAAATAATTCCGGGTGTAGGGGTATCCGCCTTGAAAAGTTGTTTGTCCGGCGAGTCGTCGGATATTGTTCCCTCTTCTATTTTCCTGAAATTTACTCTTTGCAAACTCTTCCCTCCGTTTCTTAAACCGTCATACCAATCAAGGCTGAAAGTGAGCGTTTCTTCAATGTATTTGTCCGGCGAGCAAAGGTAAAAAATTCTCTGCTGAGGGGGATGGGGGTTGTTTTTGAAGTAAAATTTGTATTCGGAATTGAGGTATTTTGCGTTTGACGGAAAAGACGGAAAAAGGGCTCTGAAATCGCTTTCAGGAACTGTGCTAATTACGCAGATTTCTCCCGGGTTGAGGATAAAATCCTGTGAGGTTAGGGTGTTGTAATGTGTGCTTCTATCCATCATAATGAGCCAGTTTTTCAAGTTAACCGCTTTTTTTCCGAAGTTTTTTATTTCAATAAATTCCTCTCCCGTGTTTGTTTCGTCTCCCGGCGGGTCGGGATAAACCTCGGTGATTACTATTCTTTGGGAATGGTAATGAGACCAAAGGTTTATTTTTCTTTTTCTTGCCGAGGCTTCCGCCTTTGTCCATTCTTCAAATTTCATTATCGGGTTTTCGTTGTAGAAAAACCTTTTTGCAAGTCCTTCCCTTAATAAATCAACGTTTAGTATCGTACCTTCAACCGCTATAACTCCCAGCAGTCTGTCATAAGGGTCTCTTTGGTAATGATAGTTTGACGAATAGTAAACGGTAAATGTTTTTCCCTGCAAAGCGTTTTTTGTAAATTCAGAGGCTTTAATTGCGTAAGGTTCGGAATTTTCAGGGTCAATATTTCCGTCATCGGTATAACTTTTTTCCGGGGTATTTATTCCTAAAAACCTTATTTTTTCAATTTCACCGTTGTCTTGCCTTTTTACATACACGGTATCTCCGTCTTTGAATTCCGACACGGTTGCAGTGAAGTGCAGACAGGAATCAAGGTTTAGATATTTTGACAGTGTGGATTCTTTTGGTATTATTTCGCATTTTGTTGATATTGAAAGAAGAATTAAAAGTAAAACAAAACTAATTTTTTTCTGTGCAAAGTTCAACAATTTTCTCTCCTATTTTTTCTATTGATAATTGATAGTCATGTAGGTTATTTTTTACAATTTCCTTTGGCATTCCATAAACAACGCACGATTCAGGCGATTGGGCAATTATTGTCCCTCCCGATTCTTTGATTTTTTTTGCCCCTTGAAATCCGTCTTTTCCCATTCCTGTAAGTATTATTCCCAAAAGGGTGTCCCTGAAAAAAGCGGCGGCACTTTCAAAGGTTGTGTCAATTGACGGTGAATATAAATCGCTTGCTTTTGAAGGGATTAGTTTGATATTTTTCCCGTTTAAAAGCAGGTGGGATTCTCCGGGGCATACAAATATTTTGCCGTTTTCAATAGTATCCCCGTTTCTGGCTTCTTTAACTTGGTAGTGTTTAAGAAGGTTGTTAAGCCTTTGCGCAAAAAGCAAAGTGAAGTTTTTGGGCATATGCTGGCACACGATTACAGGCAGAGATATTTTTCCGTCTATATCTTTTAAAATTTTCTGAATTGCCGTGGGGCCTCCTGTTGAGGCGCCTAAAATTATAAGTTTGTATTTTGAATTGTGTTTGTGAATGGTTTTTTCTTCTTCCTTTTGTGATGTTTTTTTTGTAAATGGAGGCGGAAATGGGGTTGAATGTTTTAAAACGCTTAGTTTTTCTATTAGTTTTTTCTTAAAGGAAGATGTTATGTAGCTTTCTGTTTTCCCTAAAAAATCCACTGCGCCCGCTTCAAGCGCTTTGAGTATGTTTTTGTCGGTGTTTAGAGAAGAAAAAACAAGCACGGGAATAGGGTTGTTTGCCATAAGCCATTTCAGGAAGGTAAATCCCCCCATTCTCGGCATTTCAAGGTCAAGAATGCAGGCGTCTGGTTTTCCTTTTATAACCTGCTTTATCCCTTCTTCCCCGTTTTTTGCGGTTATTACTTCGTCAAACAATCCGCTTTCAATGGCTATTATTTTGACTTCGTTTCTTGTTATGTCGGAATCTTCAACTATTAGCAGTTT
>JAMOUY010000170.1 GCA_027067895.1 Acidobacteriota bacterium | reverse complement strand
TTTATCGGGGGATTTTTAAAAATACTCTTTTCTGTCCTGCTTATTTTTGCCGTAAAAAAGGGATTTTCCCTTTCAAACATAAACATCTTAATTTTTCTCATAGTTTTTTCAGCAATAGTTTCATCAATAGACAGCATGCTTATAACCTCAACATCAATGGTATGTGAGGATTTACTCAAAATCGACAGGGAGAAGACAATAAAAGGGACAACGGTTTTAATAGCAACTTTTTCCTTTTTAACGGCAACCTTTACGCCCGACATTCTAAACCTTTTAAAATCCGGCTATACCGTGCTTCTTCTAACCGTTGCATTTCCAGTAATTTCGCTTTTTGCAAACGGCACGGTTGAAAGAAACTCATTGTTTTTGCCTCTTATCGCTTTTTTTATAGTCTTTTTTGTGTCAAAATCAACAGAAGCATCCTTCTTTGCGTCAATCTTTGCGGGAGGTACGGCAGTTGCCTATAATAAAATTCACGGCGGAAAAGAAAACAACAATCCTTAAACTTGCCGAATTTAAGGGGATTGAAAGGGAAAAACTTGAAAAATCCTTAAAAATCGGGGGAGTTATAGTTAACGGCAGAAGGGTTAGAGATAAAAACTTTGCGGTGAAAAAAGGGGACAAAGTCTCAATCTGCATAGACGAAAACCCGCCTGAAATTGAATTTTCGGAAAATTGGATTGTTTTTAAAGACGAATTTTTAATAATTGTCAACAAACCGCAGGGGTTAACAACTCAGGGGACAATGTGCTATGACGTAAACCATCTCTATTACTTTGTAAAACAATACTGCAAATCCTATGTAGGACTTCACCACAGGCTTGACAGGGATACAAGCGGGCTTGTTTTGTTTACCCTGAAAAAGGAAGCAAACAAGCCTGTTTCCGAAATGTTTAAAAACAAAAAAATTGAAAAAACATACATTGCCGTGGTAAACGGCATTTTAAAAGAGAAAAAGGAAATTGACTTCCCGATAGGAAGAATTCCGGCAAGCCAGCCTGCAAAGTGGTGGACAAATATGCCAAACTCAAAAGAGGCAAGAACAATAGTCAAACCTTTAAAAACAGGGAAAAAGTACTCTTTGATTGAGGCTATGCCTCTAACCGGAAGGACGCATCAGATAAGAGTCCACCTTGCAAGCATAGGGCACCCAATTTTAGGGGACAGGTTTTACAATGCGGAAGAAAAAGAAAATTTTTCTTTAATGCTTCACTGCAAAAGGTTAAGATTTAATCATCCGATAACGGGGAAAAAGATTACGGTGGAAACCGATTTGCCGAAAAGGTTTCAAAAAATTTTGGAAAAGGGGCTTTAAAATGGACAATTTCGGAAATTTCAGAATAATTGAGATAATACCCATAGAAACCGAAGAACCAGAAAAAGAAAAAAACATTTTCAGCATCTTAAAAAAGGCAAACAGAAAACTTACCCCAAAGCAAAAAACCCTGTCCGCAATCCTTTTTCTCATAACCTTTTTGACAACGACATTTATAGGGGGAATTAACTATCAGGCTTTTTACAAACTGAACAACGATATTTTAACCCTAAAATTTTGGTTAGGCGGGCTTTGGTATTCAATCCCTTTAATGCTTATTCTTTTAAGCCACGAAATGGGGCACTTTCTAACGGCAACCTATTACGGAATAGACTGCACCCCGCCGTACTTTATCCCGGCGCCGACTTTGATAGGCACATTCGGGGCGTTTATAAAAATCAAATCCCCGTTTCTGTCAAAAAAAGAGTTGTTTGACGTTGGAATTGCAGGCCCGATTGCGGGATTTGCGGTTGCAGTCCCGGTGCTGATTGTCGGAACGCTTCTTTCAAAACCGGCGGGCGCTTTGATAAATTCCAAAGACGTAATAACCTTCGGCGAGCCTCTGCTTTACAAAATCATTGTTTTTCTGAAATACAAAACCCTGAACATAGACTTAATGCTTCACCCGACAGGCTTTGCAGGATGGATAGGGCTTCTTGTAACCGCTTTAAACCTTCTGCCTGTAAGCCAGTTGGACGGCGGACACATATCCTATGCGGTATTCGGAAAAAAGAGTTTTCTAATCTCATACGGCCTTGCCTTTGTTCTTTTAATACTTTCGTTTTTTTACAGCGGATGGATAATCTGGCTTGTGCTTTTGCTTATACTCGGTTTAAAACATCCGAGGTTTTTCTTTGAAAACGAACCGCTTGACAAAAAGAGAAAAATACTTGCCTTTATTGCGCTTTTGATTTTTATTCTATCCTTTGTCCCGATTCCCGTAAGTTTTTAAAAAGGAAAATTATTCCCCTTTGAGTTTGTGGTAATAATAACGGAAGGAACGAAAACTCATGTTGAGAAGTTTTGCCGCCTCTTTCATCTTTCCGCCTGTTTTTTTCATAGCCTCTTCCATGTATTTGAGCCTAATTCCGTCAATC
>JAMOUY010000169.1 GCA_027067895.1 Acidobacteriota bacterium | reverse complement strand
ATTTTGACACAAAAAAGACTATAAAAAAAGCGATAAGAGGCAAAAACAATGAGTTTTTTTCAACCGTGCCGTTTGCAAAAAGCGAAATTACCGGAAATGCAACGGTTAGAAGAAGCACGGTATAGCCGGATTTCAAAAGGTTTAGAATGTTCGGCGTGAAAACAGCGGCAGAAAAAGACAAAATTGCGATTAAAACGGTTGCGGTTTTTATTTTCCATCTTTTTTCTGTTTTGAATAAATCCTCGCAAACCATGGATGTTGAGGTGATTAGCATGCTGTCTATTGAGGAAATTATTGCGGAAAAAACTATGAGAAAAATTAAGATGTTTATGTTTGAAAGGGAAAATCCCTTTTTTACGGCAAAAATAAGCAGGACAGAAAAGAGTATTTTTAAAAATCCCCCGATAAATGTTCCTTTTTTTGCGGTTTTTTCGTCTTTTGCAGAGAGGATTTTTGAGTAAATGTCGGGACCGATAATATGGGAAAAAAGCATTATGCTTGCAATGTAAATAAGGGTTATGTCAATGTTGCCTGTTTGAATTTCTGTTGCAGGCGGTTTCCCGAAAGCATACCAAATTAAGCCTGCGAGTATTAAAGACAGTTGAATAATGTCGGTTTTGGACACACTCCACTGTCCGCCGATTAAAGAGTAAAACACTATTCCCGCAGTGATTGCCGCGGTTTGAGAAAAGGTTAGGTTTCCTATAATTTGAATGCTTTTTACCGACAATCCAATCCAGCAAATTTCCGCTATCACAAGTCCCAATGCGATAAAAATGTAAATGGATTTTGATGTTTTGCTTTTCAGCATTGATGGAAGGGTAATTGCCTTTGTTTTTCTCACTTTTCCCGCAAGCGTTATGGATAGAATAATTAGTCCCATCCCCCCAGCAATGTCGGGAATTATTCCGAATTTGCCGTATTTTTCCATAAGTTTCAAAGTGATTATTATTGCCGACCCGCCTATTGTTGTCGCCGCAAGGGTAAAGGAAAGAGTGGTTGTTCCCATTTTTCTTGAAGAAAGGTAGTAGCCTTCCTTTGTTTTTGTTTTTTTGTAGAAGGGCAGAGATATTATCCCCATGGTTGCAAGAAAAACGAGAGCAGTTTCAAACATTTCAGTTTTCGCCTATTTCTCCCACTTCAATATCCATAAATTCGGGTTCTTTGTCGTGAGGCATAAGTTGCATTGGCGTATGGAAGTATTCTGTCGGCGAGTAATAGAGAATGTTTGTTAAATCCGATGTGTATGTACATGCAAAATCAAGCACTTGGTCTCCGAAAAGAGACAATTCGTTTTCTTCTTTAAATAGTTCGCCGAAATAAGGGTTATAGGATTTGTCAATCTCTTCTTCAAATTCTTTTATTTGGGTCAATACTTCGGTTAATTTTTTGTTTAGGTGGTTTTGCTTTAACGTAAGTTTTTCAATTTTTGCGTCTATCTGTTTAACCGTTTGAATGTTTAAGTTGTCAAATTCGTCTTCTTTGTCGCGAATAAGTTTGTTCAATTCCTCTATTGTTCTTTCAAGAAGTCTGTTTGTTCTGTTTTTCAGTTCAAAAAGTTGTATAAGTTTCTTTACTTTTCCTTTTACTTTTTGTTTAATTCTCAACTGTTCGTTTAATTCGGGGATTATCATCATTGTTCTCCATGCGGAAGTTTGCTTTGTTTTAAGCATGTCTCCGTAAATATGGTCTCCTACGTATAAAATGCTGTCCCCTTTAAATCCGAGTTTTGCTTCAAGCAGATGAACGTTGCCTCTTTCCGCTTCAAAGCATTTTCCGTCGGAAATAACCTTGAAGGGCGCGCTTTTTGCGAAAAAGTCCGGTTTAGACGAACTGTAAACAATTACGTCAAAGTAATCTCTGAAATCTTTTCCTAAAAGGAAATCAAGTACAAATGTCGTGTATTTGTGGTCAGAGTTTGTAACAATAAACAATTTTCTCTCATTTTTTTTGAAATGGTTTAACGCAAGTGGCAGAAGTTCGTTTTTGTTTATATACTTTTCCGGATTTTCTCTTATAATGTTTTTCAATGTCCCGTCTCTGTGAACAAGGTCAACAGCCCACCTTATGTCGTCGTAAAGCCACTTATAACTTGAATTTTCGCTTTTTACAGAGGATTTGTCAAAGTGGTCTATAAGTTTTGCAAAGAGATAGGTTTCAGGAATTTCAAACAACGTATCAACCGCTCTGTAACATTCCGTAGATAGGTCAACTTTTTTGTTGGTGTATAGTCTTTTTCTTTCCTTTTTGGGATATTTCTGAAATCCGTGGTAAACCCTTTTTACATATCTGAATTTGTTTGTTTTAAGTATGTTGCCGTATTGTATGTCAAAGATAAGGCCTCTAATGGCAAAGTTTTCAACATATTCAAATTTTAGCAACTCTTTCGGGTAATGCTTTTCCTTTACAAGTTTTTCCAAGGCTTTTTCAAAGGTTAATTGCTCAATTGCGGGAGAGATGTATTTGGCAAGTGTGTAATCCAAATCAAAACCAACCGCTTTTATTGTTTTAAGTTTTAGGTTTCTGTTTGTAAAAATTCTTTTTTCAATAGGGGTTTTTATTCCGTTTTCCATGTCTTTCCTCCACTCAATAATTTAACATAAAATTGTGCTAAAATAGAAAAAAAATAGGGATTAGGTATGAGGTTGAAAAGCGTTTTCAAGTTGCTCAATATTCCGTTTGCTGTTATTGGCGGTAAAGACGAGATAATAGTTTCTTCTTCCATGTTTGACAATGTTTTTCCGTCTTTGAGCGCTATCTCAAACATTTTGTCGGGGTATGGAGAAGAAACGATTTCAAAAGGCATTGTTGTTGAAAAAAGTGTATTTGTCGGAGAGGAAAAAAAGACTTTTTCGGTTTTTATTCAAAAATCAGGCGATTTTATTGTTGTTTTGGGAATTGATATTTCTTACTCTTCCGAACTTATAAACTCACTTGTGGAAGACGGGGGAATGTTGGGCGCGTTTTTCGGTTCCGTTCCAATCGGCTTTTATTCCAGAAGACTTGACGGAAAATTTATTTTTAAAAACGACCAATTCTGCAATACCGAAAAGTTTATTTCTTATCCGGACGATTATTTAATTGAAAATGTCTTGAAAAATGAAGAGGTTGCGGATTTTCGCATTTTTGAAAGTGACGGCGAAAAGTATTTTGTTTTTGAATGTGCCAAACTTGTTGATTACGAAGGGGAAGATGCTATTGCCGGGGCTGTTTTTCTTGATAAGGGGGAATTAGGGTCGGGAAGTCTTTTGAGAAAAACAAAGATACTTGAAAAAGTCGCCTATTACTCAAAAAGAGGGGTAATGTTTTTTGAGGGAAAAGATTTGATTTTAACTTTTAAAAATAAATCTGCGGAAACCATGCTTCCCGGGTCGTACTTCACTATGTTGAGGCAAAGGGGATTGTTTGAAGAAAATCTGTTGTTTGATTCTTTAACGCTAACTTATTTAAAAAACGCTATTTATTCCTACGGCGAGTGTGAATTGCTAAACTATAAAATTCCCCATATTGATGGAGAGTTTGATTTTGAATTTATTGCCGGTACAAATGATATAGCGGTTTTTTTCAATAAAGTCGTGCCTAAAACGGAAAAAGAGGCTTATCGTCAATTTAGAAGTATGTTTGAATTTGCCTCGGATGCTATCTTTTTAATGAAAGACTTTGTTTTTGTTGAGTGCAATAAAAAGGCGGAAGAATTGTTTAAATGTAGAAAAGACGGGATTGTCGGCAAGACGCCAATTGATTTTTCGCCTGATTTTCAGGATGAAGGAATTCCTTCCGAAGAGGCGGCTTTTAAAATGGTTGATACGGCGTCTCAAAAGGGAAATCAGGTATTTGAGTGGATTCACAAAAAATGCGACGGCACGCTGTTTAATGCAGAGGTTACTTTAAGCAGGTTTCAGATAAGGGGATATACCTATACAATGGCAATAGTTAGAGACATATCTTCAAGAAAAAACCTGATGGAAGCAGGCAGATGTTTTCTTGAAGTTTTGTCAGGGAAAAACGGTGTTTGTGTTTTTGACGAAAAGTTTAATGTTTTATTCGGAAATGAATTTGGTTTTAAAGTTGATTTTGAAAAGATAAAGGAAGTCGTTATGTCTTTGATTGCAGAAGGAAATGCTTTGTTTGGCGGTAATTATAGAGGCGATGTTTCAATAAACGGTGTGGATTTTAAGATTGAAATAAAGATTTTGGAATTTGAGTTTAAGAAATTTTTTGCTGTTAAGTTGGAAAAAATAGTGAAATAAAAAAGGAAGGAAACCCCGTGAAGGACACGGGGCTTTCTATGCGGTTGGCCACCTCAGGCGAGCCTAAGATGCGAGGGTGTCTTTATTTGGCGAGCCGTTTTTTGGTAGGCCTTTTTGGGCTTTTTCATTGCCCTCTTCATTCTTTTTAGACGAAGAAGACGAAGAATTGTTTTTGTAATCCGTAAGATAAAATCCCGTTCCTTTAAATCTGATTGCAGGTGCACTTACAAGCCTTTTGAAACTTCCTCCGCATTTCGGACAGATAGTGAGTGGTTGCTCATTCACTTTTTGAAGAAATGAATTTTCATAACCACAAGTTTCACACCTGTAATCGTATATGGGCATATTTACCTCCGAAATCTTATTTATTTTAATTCTCAGATTTGTCAAAGTCAAATGTTTTTTTAAAAAATTGACATATTTTTATTTTTTTACTTTGTTTTTCTTAATTTAAAATCTTAACTTTAATAAAATAAAAGAGATATTTGGAAGTAGAAAATGTGATAATTTTAAGTAAAAAGTAAAGTTAAAAAGAGATGAAAATAAAAAACCCCGCAAAAAGCGGGGCATTTTGATTGAGTTTTTTAAATTTTCTATTTTTCAAATTTTTTCATTACAAGTGAGGCGTTTGTTCCTCCGAAACCGAACGAGTTTGACATGCCGTAAACAGGGTTTATCTCCTGCCATTTTCCCGGCATGTAATCAAGGTCGCATTCCGGGTCTTTGTTTTCAAGGTTTCTTGTCGGATGCGCCTTCCCCGTAAACAAAGTTAGGGCAAGTATTGCTCCTTCAAGTCCCCCTGCGCCGCCCAGAAGGTGGCCGGTCATGGATTTTGTTGAGTTAATTTTCAGTTTATACGCATGCTCTTTAAACAAATCCTTAATAGCCTTTGTCTCTATTTTGTCGTTGTAATAAGTGGACGTGCCGTGTGCGTTTATGTAATTTACGCTTTCCGGGTTTATGCCGGCGTCTTTTATTGCCGATTCCATTGCCCTTCTTGCCCCGTCACCGTCTTCTGCGGGAGCGGTTATGTGGTATGCGTCTCCGCTCATTCCGTATCCGACAATTTCAGCGTAAATTTTAGCGCCCCTGTTTAGGGCGTGTTCCAATTCTTCAAGAATAAGAACCCCTGCGCCTTCGCCTATTACAAACCCGTCCCTCTCTTTATCAAAAGGCCTTGACGCTTTTTCCGGCTGGTCATTTCTTGTTGAAAGAGCCTTCATTTGGGAAAATCCGGCAACCGCAAGCGGGGTTATTGCCGCTTCGCAACCGCCTGCAATCATAGCGATTGCATCTCCCCTTTGAATGATTTTGAACGCGTCGCCTATTGAGTTTGTTCCTGTGGCGCATGCCGTAACAACCGAACTGTTGGGGCCCTTTGCTCCCAGCCTTATGGATACCGCCCCGGATGCGAGGTTGATTATTACAGACGGGATAAAAAAAGGCGATACCCTTCTCGGCCCTTTTTCAAGCATTGTTTTGTGTTGCTGCTCAATAAAGTTTAGCCCGCCGATTCCCGAGCCAACAAGCACGCCTATTTTATCCGCATTGGAATTGTCTATTTTCAATGCGGAATCTTTTACCGCAATTTCGCTTGCGGCAATGGCGTATTTGATAAAATTGTCCATTCTTCTGGATTCTTTTGGCGGGATAAAAGCATTTTCGTCAAAATCAACTTCGCCGGCAATTCGGCTTGAAAATCCTTCCGAGTCAAACTTTGTTATTTTTCTTATTCCGTTTTCCCCGTTAAGGAATTTTTCGTAGATTTCAGAACTTCCAGTCCCCAAAGGGGTTACAAGCCCGATGCCTGTAATTACAACTCTTTTTTTCATGATTTACTTGTGTTCTTCAATATACTTTACGGCATCACCTACGGTTTTTATCTTTTCTGCGTCTTTGTCGGGAATTTCTATTCCGAATTCGTCCTCAAAAGCCATAATAAGTTCGTAGATGTCAAGGGAATCCGCCCCTAAATCGTCAATAAAATTGGAATTTTCGGTAATCTGGTCTTCGGAAACACCGTCAAGTTGGTTTACAATAATTTCCTTTACCTTTGCTAAAACATCACTCATTCTCTCCTCCTCCAAAAAATAGTCTCTTGTATTTTAAAAACGAAAAATTAAAAAATCAAGTTTTTAAATCAGTATCAACTCCTTTTGAATGTCTCCGGCAACCACAACCTCTCCGTCAAGGGTAATAAATACGTCAATTTCGCTTCTAACTCCTATTTCGCCGGGTATGTATATTCCGGGTTCAATTGAAAAACAAATTCCCGGCACCAATTCCCTTTCGTCTTTTGTTTCAAGGTTGTCTATGTTTACTCCGTTGCCGTGGACTTCTTCCCCGATAGAGTGTCCCGTCCTGTGGATAAAATACTGACCGTATCCAGCGTCTTCTATAACTTTTCTGCATGCGTCGTCAACCTGATAGCCGTAAACTTTTTCTTTTTTTGCAAATTTTTCTTTCACGAAGTTTAATGCCGCGTCCCTTGCGTCCATAACTATTTGAAAAACTTTTTTGTATTTTTCCGGCGGATTTTTCCCGACGTATCCGCACCATGTTATGTCGTAAAAAATCGCTCCCGGCTTGTTCAGTTTTGCCCACAAGTCAATCAGCACTCTGTCTCCCTCTTTGAAATGGTAAGGGTTGTCGGGCGTGGGGGTAAAGTGCGGGTCTGAGGGATGCTCGTTTATTCCCACTATTGGGTGCTCGTCCATGCAGGTTAGGTTGTTTTTGTGAAATTCTGAAACTATCCACTGTTGAAGTTGGTATTCGGTTAGTTTTTCCCCTTTATCAAGCGCTTCCCTTATTTTTTTGAAAGCCCTGTCTTTTATGTCTTGAATAATTTTTCCCGCTTCCACGTGGCTTTTGTATCCTTCTTCGTCAATTATCGCTTCAAATTCCTGAACAAGGTCTGCGGAAGATACAACTTCAACGCCTGTTGATTTGACCAACTCAATTGTTCCGCCGTCAACAACCGAAACATAGGGTATGTTGTTCATTGGGGAATATTGCATTGCAACCGTTTTCATGCCTTTAAGCAATTCTTTCAGAGAGGAATGCAATTCTCTCCACGAAAGATAGGTGTTTTTTTCTCCCGGCAATTCGTTTAGTTTGGTTGACTCAACTTTTGAAACAAGTTTTTTAGGCGTGCCTTCCGCAGGGATTAGGTAAAACCATCTCCTTGACGTAAATGTTATTGGAAGTTTCAGAATTTTATAAGCCATCATGTCTCTGTGGTGAAAATCGCAGAAAAGCCAGCCGTCTATTCCTTTTTCTTTTATTGATTTCTGAATTTTTGCAATATGTTTTTCCATAATTCCTCCGAAGTTTTTGTAAAACTATTTTAGCAGAATTTTTATTGCGAAAGGTAAAAATAGGCTAATGTCTGTAAATTACCCTTAACTTTCTTCTTGCAAATTTGTCCGTTGAGATGTTTCCGCAGATTCCTTGGCTTTCAATTATCCACAAATCCCCGTTTTTGGTAGCGGTGATATTTGCCGTGCCGTTGCCGAAATCGTATGAAGACTGGGTTAGGGCATTGTTTGTGTAGATATCAAGCATTGCGCAGTATGCCCCCGCTTCCGCATAGTAGAGAGCCTGCGTTGACAGGTATTCGTTTCCCGTTTCTTCCGACTGTGTGATAGATTGGACGGCTAAAACAGTCCCGATAATTGCGATTATTGTGATTATAAAAATTGCCGTTATTACCGAAATTCCTCTGTTATTACGGAACATTTCTTATATGAACCTCCTCATGGTAAGATACGCTTGTTTCTCCCACTTTTACTATTATGCTTATTGAAACCATTGCCGCATTTGAAAGGTTGCCTTCATAGTATTTGAATTCAACCGCTTGGACGTTGTTTATCAAAATATTTTTTTCGGTTGCGTCTGTCTGAAAGTCTTGGTCGGGAAAATAACCCCCGTATCTGTATAAGACGCCGTTTGAGTCAAGAGAATAGCATACGCAGGTATTGAAAAGGGAATATCTGTGGTTTGGCGAGTAGGGTTTTGCGTTTGCGTTAAATTGGACTTGATTGCCGGAAACGGATACAACGTCAAAAACCGACGGCGAATTCGGGTATGAGTAAAAATTGTCGGGGGAAGTGTTATAAACCGAGACAAATCTTGCATTGGGTAAAATTAATCCCGTATCGTCGTTGAGCGTATAGGGGGAAGAAGTCCCGTCTATGGTAGAGTAGTGCGAATGAAGTACTGCGTCTCCGAATTCAATGCTGTCGTTTGATGAGTTTATACTGTGAATTCTTATTGAATTCGGCACCGCATACCTTATGTCTCTTGCAATTCTTTCAACGGCGAGCCTTGCCCTTACGCTTACACCCTTTGCTTCGTCAAACTGCTTTGAGGATTTTATGCCGTACATAATTACCGGATAGACGACTCCCGCAATAATTCCGGTAATAACGATGACAATTATCAACTCAATCAATGTAAAGCCGTTAGATATTCGTTTTGTAAGTGACAAAACTTATCTCCTCTCCCGTAGGCAGGGTTATTTTTACCGTGATTTTTTTGTAATTCTTTACGTCAATTCCCGCAGGCGCGCCTGTCGGTTTTTCAAAGACAACGCTTACGCTTCTTGAATATCCCTCAAATCCGTTTAAGGTGTTTCCCGCTTCGTCTTTTAAAGGCTCGGAAGATGTGCCGTCAGAGTATCCGTCGTAATCGTCCACATCGTCAAAGTCTTGCCTTGACGTTTCGCCCGCTTCTCTTCCTATGTTTGCAAGTGCGGTATTTATGTGCCCGCCGCCTAACGGCGTATCTTCATCCCATCTTTTTAATATAATTTCGTCAAGCATTGCGTGTCCCAATTCGCATGCTTTCAATTCCATTACGGGGTTTATGCCTTTTTGCGTAACGTTGTATATTACGGACAGTATTCCCACAATTGCCACCGTAATAATGACTATGGAAATTACTGTTTCCATCAAGGTAAAGCCTTTTTTAGTATTTTTTGGGCAAAAATATTTTTTATTGCTCATAAACAAACCCCGTTTTCGGTTCAACTTTTATGGTTTTTGAAACCGAATTGTAGGTTAGAGTGATTGTTATCCCGTCTGGGGCTGGCGCGCCTTTTTTTGAAAAAAATACCGAAGTTGTGCCGGACGGTGACAAACTTATGCTTGAATCAAGTTGGACAATTAAATCTTCCCCCCTGTTTTCAGGGGATT
>JAMOUY010000168.1 GCA_027067895.1 Acidobacteriota bacterium | reverse complement strand
TTGAGAACGATTTGAAAAAAAGTTTTGCTATTTTAAAAACCATTGAGCAGGATTTTAAGCCGTTTAAGGGAATTCCCAAGGACCTTGTAAGCCAATACTATCTTTTAAAAGGAGACCTTGCTTTTAAGCGGAATAATTTTAAGGAGTCTATTTCCGACTACAATTCTTATTTAAAGATTAAGTTTGACAATGCTGTCAGGTTAAAACTTGCGATTTCCTATTACCATTACAAAAAATTCGGCAAAGCGGCTTCAATTTTGAAAAAACTTGAACAAGAAGGATATAAAGACCCGATGCTAAACAGATATTTGGGGCTGATTTATTACGGGAAAAAGAAATATGAGCAGGCTTATTCCTACTTTATAAAAAACGATTTAAGGGAAGACGGATTTTTCGCCGTTCACTGTCTTGTGAAAGCAAATAAAAACAAAGAAGCGTATGGCCTTTTTAGAAAACTTGTCCCCCTTCCTTCGCTTTCGGAAGAAGAAAGGGCATACTTTAACCTTTCTCTTTTGTACAAAAAAGGTCTGCTTCTTGACAGTAAAAAACTTATTGAAAAAAACGCCTATATTGAAGACAAAGATTTTTCCAAACTTTCTTTTTGGGTTTACGACAATTTGAGAGATTATTCCAAAGCGGCCTCATTTTTAAGAAAATACACTCTAATGTCCGATACGCACAGAGACTATTTTAAACTTGCCGAATACTATCTTTCAAAATTAAACGATTTAAACAATGCTCTTTTGTTTTACAACAAGTGTATTGAAAAAAATCCCGAAGGCCCGTTTTCTTCAATAGCAATGTTGAATAGAATTAAATGTACGCTTTACAACGGCGACAGGGACAAGGCTTTGACAATGCTTGCGGATTTTTTGAAAAAGTACGGTAAAACGTCGCAGGTTACGGATGATGCATACTTTGTTTACGGCAAACTTATGCTTGACAGGGGAAATTATGCGGAAAGCATAAAATCATTTGAGAATATTTTGTTAAATTACAAAGATTCCCCCGTTGTCCCGAATGCAACCGCATACCTTGCAGATGCGTATTTTCGCTACGGAATGTATTCGGATTTAATAAAACTTTTATCCTCAAACGTTAAAATCGCGAATAAAAATCTTTTACTGTCCCTGTCTTATTACCTTACGTCGGATTACAAAAACGCTTGCTCTTATTTTAAAAAACTAAAAACGACGCCTTACTATGAAAAACTTTACGCATACAGCCTTGCTAAAAGCGGAAATATTCAAAATGCTTTGAAAATTGCAAAAAACGATGAAACAAAATATTTTTCTCTTATGTTTGCGGGAAAGGAAAAAGATGCCTTTTCCCTTGCTTTAAAAAGCGAAAACCCTCTTTTAATTTATCTTTCCGCTTTAAAACAGCAGGACGAAGCGGTGAAAAAGAATTATTTGATAAAGGTTTTGGAATATTCAAGGGCGGGAGATACGGTTAGGAAACTTGCTTTGATTGAACTTGAACCTATTGTTGAAAAAACGGGCGATTATCTTGTGGTAATGGAAAATGAGCCCGAATATGTGAAAAATAACCCTGAAAATTTTCACGGGGTACAGGGATTTTTGAAAAAAGCGGAAAAATACAGGCTTAAAGGGAATATTCCCAAAGCGGTTTACTTTTACAAAATGGCTGTTGAAAACTATCCTGATGCCAAGGGAGTTGACAAAGCCTATTACTTCCTTTTTGAAACTTTGAAAAATCCGCCTGTCTCATACCTTGAAACAATAGTAAACTCTTTTCCCGATAGCGAATATTACACTCTTTCTTGTTACAAATTGGGATTGATTCACTTTAACGACAAAGAATATTCCAAGGCGGCCTCTTATTTTGAAAAAGTTATTGAAAGAAAAGATAAAAACATAAAAAAACTCTTGTTTGCCGTTTATTACTACCTTGGAATTTGCTATGAAAAAACCGGTCAGGTGTCAAAGGCTGTTGACAGTTATATTCAATACCTGAAAACTCTGCCTTCCGACGCAAAGCAGGTTGATGAAAGGGTTAGGGTTGCCCTTTTTCTTCAAAAAAACGGCAAAATAAAAGAGGCTTTAAATGAGTTTCAAAGAGTATTGCCATTGATAAACAACGACGACGCAAAGGCGGAAGTAACGTTTTACATGGCGGAGTGTTATGAAAGTTTGGGTGATTTGGACAAAGCGCTTGAAAATTATCTGGCGGTTACCTATCTTCACCCGAAAGAGATTATGTGGGCTACAACGGCAAGGTTTAATGCGGCGAAAATATGCGAAAAGTTGGGATATTACGACGATGCGGTAAAACTTTACAGAAAAATTGCGGATGCGTACAAGGGTCAGGTTCAGGGAGAATTTGCAAAGAAGAAACTTGAAGAACTTGAAAATAAAAAGTCTGGCAATTAGGAGGGTTTTATATGGATATGGAAATTTTTTTTCCCGGTGTGGGGAAAAGAGTTGACGTAACATACAGAAATTTCGTAATAAAAACCGACCAGCCTGTTTTTGCAGGCGGAAACGGCGAAGCGCCTGCGCCCTTTGATTACTTTCTCGCATCAATAGGAGCATGTGCCGGAATTTATGTGCTTTCTTTCTGCGAGCAGAGAGGTTTGGATTACAAGAAAATAAAACTTGTCCAGAAGCATGAATTTGACCCTGTAAAAAGAATGATTACAAAAATCACGATTGAAATACAAGTGCCTGATGATTTTCCGGAAAAATACAAAAAAGCGCTTGTTCATTCCGCAAATTTGTGTGCCGTAAAGGAGCATATTTTTAATCCACCCGAGTTTGACATAAAGACCGTTGTAAAGGAATAAGGGAAGTTATCTCATTATTACATTGACAATTAGCATTTTTAATAATATCCTTATTGCAGGATGAAACATCTTCAAACAGTAGGCAGGTATAAAATTCAATCGGTGTTAGGTGAAGGTGCGATGGGGGTTGTTTATAAAGCGGAAGACCCCATTATTAAAAGAACCGTTGCAATTAAATTAATTAAGGTTGACGAAGGAATATCGGAGCAGGAAAAAAAGGAATTTTACGAAAGATTTTATAGAGAAGCGCAGATTGCCGGAACCTTAAATCACCCGAACATTGTGGGAATTTACGATATAGGAGAAGAACAGGGAATTCCCTATATAGCCATGGAATTTGTTGAGGGGGAAACGCTTTCTTCCATAATAGCCAAAAGGGGAAGGCTTGATGTTGAAACTTGCGTAAAGATTGTTTCGCAATTGGCTTCCGCTCTTGATTATGCTCATAAAAAAGGTATTATCCACAGGGATATAAAACCGGGTAATATTCTTGTTGATAAGGAATTAAAGTGCAAAATAATGGATTTCGGCATAGCAAAACTGCAAAATTCTTCTTTAACCCAAACCGGGACTTTTTTAGGCACACCGAGTTATGCTTCTCCTGAGCAGATAATGGAAGGAAAAATTGACCACAGGTCGGATATTTTTTCCCTTGGAATAGTTACCTATGAGATGATGACGGGGAAACTTCCTTTCAGAGGTTCTTCTTTGTCTTCAATCCTTTACAAAATTGTTCACGAACCTCCGGCGCCTGTTGAGAATGTTCAGGAAATAGGCTTTACCGAAGAATCTTGGAATGAGGTGTTTAACCGTGTTTTTGCAAAAAATCCGGAAGACAGGTATCAGTCGGCCAAACAGTTTTCAAATGATTTAATCAGGGCGATAAAACTTACAAGGTCTCAGAAGACAAGGATAAAAGAATTGCTTTCGGATACCGGGCTTGACAGTTCGGTTTCAATGATTGAAAAAGAACTTGCCAGAAACGAGTATGAATTAATCAGGGCAAAAGAGGTTTCTGAAAAAAAGGGTAAAAGAAAAAGTACATGGTTTTTACTGTTTTTGTTGCTTCTTACAGGAATATTTGCGGGAGGATACTATTACACCAACGGTGAAATCTTAAACAACATCAACGAGGGATTGAATCAATTTCTTCCTTTTAGCATGACACGGCAGGTTGTGATAGAGTCCGAACCTTCGGGAGCGGATATTTATATTGACGATAATTTTATGGGTAAAACCCCTGTAACTGTTAAATTAAGCGGGAAAAACGGAGAGCAGAAAAGAATTGTCCTTAAAAAAGAAGGTTATAAACCCGTTTCTTCAACTTTTTTCTTTTCAAATGATTTGAAAAAATTAGATTACAAACTTGAATCTCTTTTAACGTCAATGAATGTGGTTACCGAACCACCTCAGGCAACTGTCATAGTAAACGGAGAGGAGAGTTGTATAACTCCCTGCGAAGTAAAGATTAATACATCGCAAGAAAACGTACTTGTTTTTAAAGCTGACGGGTATAAAGAGAAAACAATTGTTTTAAAGCCGGGAGAGATTTTAACAAACAAAGTTGTGCTTGATGTTATAAGAGAACCGGGTTTTTTGGTTGTTGATTCCGAATTTCCCGTAAAACTTTATGTGAAACAGGACGGAAAATGGAAATTTCTCGGAACATTTTCAAACAGGCAGAGTGTCAAACTTGAAGCGGGTACGGTAAAATTGAGAGTGGAAAATAAAAAATACTTTTACAGGCAGACATTTATTGAGGAAATAGTCGGCAACAGAAAAACAGTTTTAAAACTTCCGCCTTTGGGTTTAATTAGAAAAATTGACGTTGCGCCTCTCTACGCAGAGGTTTATATTGATGGTATAAGTGTTGGGGAAACACCGATATTTAACATTAAAATTGCGACCGGGACGCACAGAATTAAGTTTGTAAGTCCCGAAAACAACAAGGTTAAAGAAATATCGGTTGAGGTTAGGGCAGACAAAGCACTTGAAATAAAGGAAAAATTAAGATGAAAATACTTGTGATTTTACTTTTGTTGGCAAATTTTTCAACCTCAAATGATTTGAGGATTTACGAGAGCGGTATGGCTTTTTTGATGAACAAAAATTACAGCGAGGCTATTAAAGAGTTTCAAACCCTTGTTGAGCAGTATCCTTCTTCTTCAAAGGCAGACGATGCCTTGCTTGAAATAGGGAAATATTACTATTTTTCAGGCGAGAAAGATAAGGCTTTAACATATTTTGACAAGATTATTAAGGATAAGGGTTACCGAAACAGCGATTGTTACGACAATGCATTGTACTATAAGGGGCTTATTCTTTTTGACAATCAGGATTTAAACGGTGCTTACGAAGTTTTGTCAAAGATAAAAACCGGAATTCCCGATTCCGAAATTCTTGACAAAGTTTATTATAAACTCGGTGAAATTAGCGGGTTAAAAGGAAATTACAAACAGGCTCTCTTTTTTATTTCCCGTGTGTATATGAGATTTCCCGAAAGCGATGTGTTTGCTCCGTCAATGAAAGAGGCTTCCTACTTTTATTACAAACTCGGCAATCCTTCGGAAGGTTTGAAAATGCTTTCTATTGTTAACGAAAACGGCAACAAAGATTCCAAGGTTTCGTTTCTTACTACGGATTTGTTGCGTTTTTATCTGAACAAAAAATACAAAAAGAAAAGAGTTTATTATCAAATGCCCAAGCCTTCCATTATTTGTAGCGACAAAAAAGGCACTCTCTATGCATTTTCCAAAAAGGAAGATTATGTTTATGTTATAAAAAAGGGAAAAATGAAGAAGTTTTCAACCCCCGATGAAGTTACCTCTATGTTTTACTCTGATAAATTCGGATTTTTCTATTCAACTCCAAACAGGGTTTTTTCCAAAAAAGACAAAACATCAAAATCTTTTTCCGATGATGGAGAAGTTTTGAGTAATATTGTTTCAATTGCGATTGATTATTTCGGCAATTACTTTATTTACGATAAAGACAATGCCGTAATCTATAAATTTGATTCGGAAGGCAGACTGCTTAAAAAAATTATCAGCCCTGCTGATTACATAAAAATCAGAAAAGACGGAAAGGTTTTTGTGGTCAGGGAGTCAAGAAACCTTATAGACATTAGAGATATGAGCGGCAAAAGTTTGAAAACCATAACCAGTTATAAAAAAATCATTGACCTTGATTTTGACAATTATGACAATATTTATATGCTTGTTGACAAAGGGAAAACTCTTATTGTTTTGAGGGAAGACTTGAAAGTTTTTCAAAGAATGGATTTGTATGGTACTTTCGGTTCAAAGTTTTATCATATAGCCGTTGACGGAGACGGGTCAATATTTTTGTCAGATAAATCTTCCACAATTGTGAGGGTAAACTAATGAAGCGTTTTACTGTAATTGTTCTTATCCTTTTAGGGTTTCTCAATGTTTTGGCTTTTGATTATGTTTCAACGTTTAAGCAGGGAGAAGATATATTTTTTAATTCCGATAATCAAGTAAACGCTATTCCGGTATTTGAAAGAATTGTCCAGTCATATGAATTGGGAGAATTGCCGGAAGATGCTTACCCGATTTATATGAAAAGCCTTGAATATTTATGTCTTCTTTATTTGAAAAAAGGAGACCCTCAGGGCTCAAAGAATATGTTGATTAAAATTATTAAAGTCAACCCTGCGCATAAACTTAACAGGTCAATATTTCCTAAAAAACTCAGAAACCTTTATTCAAGTTTGAAGAAAGGGCTTGTAGGCTATATTGACGTAAAATGTCCCGAGAGTGATTTTATATGTAAAGTTGACGGCAAAGATGCGGAGAAGGACGAGACCGGCAAAATTCCGGTTCTTGCCGGAAAACATTCGGTTGAAATAACAAAGCCGAATTTCAGTACAATAACCAGAGAAATAGAGATAAAAATAGGTCAGGTCGTTACAATAGATGCGCCTATTGTAAGAATTAAGGCTTCCGCAACAATTTTGACTTCTCCGATAGGGGTAAAAGTTTATTTGGACGGAGTTTATATAGGGGAAACAAAAGATACGGCTCCTCTTGATTATGTTAAAAGGCATGTTGACACAATTCAGGAATTGGGGATAACCCCGTCCGAATTGTCAGATTATTTTGTTATAAACAACCTTGACAAAGGAGAGCACACCCTTGAACTGAAAAAAGACTGTTTTCAGACTTTAAAGGCAATTTTAACAATAGATGAATTAAAGGACTATCACTATAAACCTTTTGTGTTGGAAAGAAGTGTCGGTTATTTGAATATTGAAAGCGGAGTTTTCGGATTAAACGGAGATGTTTTTGTTGACGGAAGAAGGGTTGGAAATCTTCCCATATCAAAACTTGAAGTTTGTTCAGGCAATCATACCGTAAAAGTTGCTTTTCCTTCCGGATTTTTCATAAAAACCGTTTCGGTAAAAAAAGACCAAATCGTCAAGGTAAACGCCGTTCCCAAACCTTCGCTTTTATATGTCGGCACAAAGCCTTTGAAAAGCGGAATGGTTAGTTTCAATTCTTTTGAAGACGCACTTATCTCTTCTTTCAAAAAAATAAAGATTTTTAATCCTTCAACAAATACCGATTATTTAAGTTCGGTTGACAACCTTTTAAAAGGTGATGTTAACACTATTAAAAAAATCACAGACGATTACGGACAGTCTCTTGTGGTGTTCGGTGTGGAAAAAAGAATAAGATTGAGAAGGCTGATTGATTTTTACATTTTAAACACAGACTTTTTTAAACTTGAAAAAATTACCGTAAATCCGGCAAACCTTCAAGATGTTGATAAAGTGATAAATTTTATTAAAAAAATTCCGCCTTTAACGGAAAATACCGCCTTTATAACGGTTATAAATAACCCGGAACTTAATCATCCGGTTGTTGTTCAAAGTTATAATGATTTTCCGGCAATAGGGGATGTAATTCTTGAAGTTAACGGCAAAGAGGTTTCAACCGAAAAAGAATTTTATTCTCTTCTAACCCCGCCCTCTGTTAAGTTAAAAGTTAAAAGAGGCAAAGAGATTAAAGATATTGATGTAAAAGTTACAAAAGCCCCTGTTCAAATCAGGCAGAATTTGAATTCAATAAGTTATAACTCCGCATACCTTTATTACAAATCCAACATAAACAATCCCGATTTTGACGATGTTGAAGTAAATTCCGCCAAATTAAACTTGGGCGTATGTTATCTTAGATTCGGAATGTTTGAAAATGCGTTTGATATTTTTTCCTCGGTAAATCTTCCCGATACCCCGGGAATTTCAGCTGGCACAATACTTTATTTGAAAGGCGTGTGTTATCAGGAAATAGGCTTATGGTCTGACTTGCAAATGCTTTACAAACAGTATAATTACAACCCTGACGCAACTGTAATCAATTCTCACGGATTTAAGGTAAAAGACCTAATAGACTTTACGCAGGCGTATTTAAAGGCTCATTAAGGGGTAAATCTATGAAAAACGCGTTGATTTTAATAAACGAAAGGGGCGGGTCTTCTCTGTCCGATTTTCCTCTTTTGAAGGAATTGCCGGATTTTGCAATTGAAAAACTTTCTTTTATCTTTATGGACGAGGCTTTGTCCGAAGGCTACCCGGTTGACAAAAAATACTCAATTTTTCTTGTAAATTTTAAAGACAAGGATAAAGACGACCTTGCTTTAAGGTATAACAACTTTGTAAAGCAGTTGACGGTTGACGGGAAAAACTATCCCGATTTTATTAAAAATGTGATTGAAAAAATCGGAAATTTTGACAAATATTTGTTTGTCAAATCAAATATTATTCCCTATACCGAAACACAGATTAACGATTTTTTTGAAAGGCTGAATGTGCACGATTTGATTTTCGGCGCTTTTGACGAAGACGAATTTTTCATACTCGGGTTTACGGATGAGGTGAAAGATTACATTCTCTCTTTAAAAGAAATTACCGAAGAAAGTATTGAAACATTGGCTGTTTCAAAAAACCTTGACGTTTACTATGTGCCTGAAAAACCTGTTGCCACAAGCATTGAAGCGTTGACCGAATTGCGAAACAAACTGTCCGACGATTCCGGTCTTGCGAGAAAAATAGACAATTTAATCATTGAAATCACAAAATACCACGGGGAGAATCTTGACTGATTTTGAAAGAAAACTTATTTCCCTTCTTGAAAAAAAACATTCCTTAATAGGAGATGACTGCGCCGTTTTCTCAAACTATGTGATTACTACCGACAGTCTTGTTGAAAATGTTCACTTTTCCCTGAAACTTTCCTCACCTTACCAAGTAGGCGTAAAAACCGTATGCGCAAATCTAAGCGACATAGCCTCAATGGGCGCTGTGCCTAAATACTTTCTCGTTTCCCTCTCTCTTCCCGAAAATCTTACCTATTTTGCCGACGGTTTTTTGGAAGGGATTGAAACTATGCTTGACCGGTTTTCCGTCAAACTGATAGGGGGAGATACTACCGGCGCTATGGATTATGTTTTTATTAACGGAGTTGCAATAGGGGAAACGGAAAAACCCGTTTTGAGAAGCGGGGCAAAACCGGGAGATTTTATTTACCTTGCGGGTATTCCCGGATATTCTGCAATAGGGTTTTACATTCTGAACAACGGAATTGAAATTGAAGACCCCAATTACGCCTTTGCGGTAAAAAAACACCTTG
>JAMOUY010000167.1 GCA_027067895.1 Acidobacteriota bacterium | reverse complement strand
GGCATACTTAAACGGCGGCGCAACCTTGTTTTTCTGAACCTTCGCCCTTGTTCTGTTGCCTATTATTTTGTCTCCGTCCTTTATAGCGGCAATTCTTCTAATTTCAATTCTAACGGAAGAGTAAAACTTCAAAGCGTTTCCGCCCGTGGTTACTTCGTTGCTTCCGTAAGATATGCCTATTTTGTTTCTAACCTGATTTATAAAAATCATTACCGTTTTTGATTTTGATATTGCGCCGGCAAGTTTTCTCAAAGCATGGGACATAAGCCTTGCCTGCAACCCAATCTGCGTTTCTCCCATTTCCCCTTCCAATTCGCTTTTGGGAACAAGCGCCGCAACGGAATCAACAACAAGCACGTCAATTGCACCGCTTCTAATAAGCATTTCCGCAATATCAAGAGCCTGCTCTCCGTAATCCGGCTGGGAAATCAGAAGGTTGTCAACGTCAACACCAAGGTTTTTTGCGTATTCAGGGTCAAGGGCATGCTCGGCGTCAATAAAAGCGGCCATTCCTCCGTCTTTTTGCGCCTGCGCCACTATCTGCAAAGCAATTGTGGTTTTTCCCGAACTTTCGGGACCGTAAACCTCAACAATTCTTCCCCTCGGCACTCCGCCGACGCCCAAAGCATAGTCAAGCCCGATTGAGCCTGTGGATATTGTTTCAACGTTAAGAGCGCTTTTGTCGCCCAATCTCATTATTGAACCTTTGCCGAAATTCTTTTCTATCTGGCTTAAAGCAAGGTCAAGAGCCTTATCCCTTGCCATTCCTTTGTTATTCGGTTGTTTCATAGTTTTCTCCTTTTTTGAGGATTAGTTGATTTTTGATGCCACGTCCCTGTAATTAGGGTCTTTTTCGTAAATCATTTCAAAGTAGGATTTCGCCTTGTCCTTATCCCCGTTTTTTTCGCATAAGGTGGCAAGTTCATAGAGAATAGGCTTATCGTCTTTCCCCGATTTTTTAGCGTGTTCAAGACCGCTTTCAAGCCATTCTATCGCTTTGTCATATTCCCCTAATTCCGAGTAAACTCCGGCAATCATAAAACTGCAATCAAGAAGCCTTGACGGGTCATGGGAAGCCTTTACAAACTCCTCAATAGCCTCGTTGTGAAGCCCCATTTCTTTATACGCTATTCCAAGATTGTAATGAGTTTCGTAATCTTCTTGGTCAATCTGCTCTTCAACGCCTTTCTTAAATTCTTTGAACAACTCGTCTAACGATTTAACCTCTTCCTGAGGCGCGGTGTCCGTAAGTTCGGTGTTGTCCTGAAAAATGTCAAGGTCTTCGCCGAATTGAGATTTTAAGTCAATAAATTCTTCTTCCAAAAGTTCTTCAAAGTCTCCGGATTTCTCGGAAATCAATTGACTGGAAACACTTTCGTGTTTGAGTGTATTAAACTTCTTCTTTAATGCTTTGACTTCCTCATGATTCGGGTGTGCCGAATAAAGAGAATTGAGAAGTTCTTCCGCCTCTTCAAAGAGGTTTTGGGATATATAAAATTCAATTTCCGCAATTTCGTCGGTCAAATCCACGGTATCTTCTTTTGGTTCTTCTTTTTTCTTTTCAACATGCTTTTCTTCTTTTTTCTTTTTAGAAACAGCCGCCTCAACCTTTTCCTTCTCTTCTCCGAATTCAAGTTTTAAATCGTCAAATTCATCAAACAAATCAACACTTTCTATTTCATTTCCCTGCTGACTTGCAATTTCCTCTTTCATTTCAAGACTGTCAAGACTGTCCATAAGGGATTCTTCGTCAAACAATGTTTTTTCGCCGATTTCCTCTTCAAAAACGGAATCTTCTTCATCCATATCCACAGTTTTTTCCACACTCTCTCGCTTGTCATCAGGTTCTTCCAAGAATAAGTCTTCGCTTGAAACCTCTTCTTCTATAAATCCTGTTTCAAGTTCAAGTTCACTCTCATCATCATCGTCCTCAATTGAGATTGCCTCTTCGTGAAAATCATCTTGAAGATTTAGATTCTCTTCCTGCAAGCCCACAACATTTTCTTCAATTTCAAAATCAATTGATTCTTCGTCAAGGGAATCCGCAACATCAATTACGGAAATTTCTTCTTCATCGGCTTCAAAATCAAAAGATTCCACCTCAACCATACCTTCGGATTTTTTCATCTTGCTTAATTCTCTTCTTAAAAAACCTGATGAACCGGGGAGAAGCCTTTCGCTTTGGTTAAGATAATCTTCCGCTTTTTCAAAATCCCCCTCTTTCATTGCAATTTCGGCAAGGTTTAAATAGCATTTGCTTGCCTTTCCCCTTTCTCCTCTTTCTTTGCATAACGGAAGAAGAAGAAGGTTTGCCTTTTTGTTTACAGGGTCTTTTTTCAAAATTTGTTCAAGCAAATTGTATGCTTTGTCTTTATAGCCGTGGTCTATATAAAATTCCGCTTCCGAAATACCGCCTAAAAGTTTTTGAGTAGTATCTTCAAGGTCAAGGCTTTCAACAAGTTCATCCTCGTCCAAGTCAAAATCATCTTCCGAAACGCTTATCTCGTCATCGCTTATTTCAAAAGATTTTAATTCTCGCAACATTTCCTTGTATTCAATGTTTGACGGGTCAAATCCGAGAAGTTTTTTTATAGTGGCTTTGGCCTCTTCCACGTTTCCGTCTTTTTTATAGGCCTCCGCAAGTTTCTCCAATGTTGAAATTTTAAAAAGGCTATCCTCTTTCTTTTCATAAATATCAACAAGCATTTTAAGTGCCGGAATAAAATACTGCTTTTTATCCGTTATTCCTTTGACAAGTTCAAGTGCCTTATCAAACTCTTCGTTTAAAATAAGGTGCTCAATAACCGGCTTAATAAGACTCCACGCCTCGTTAATTTTATTTTTTTCCAAAAGTTCGCTATAAATTGTTTCAATAACCCTGTATTTTGATTTATCAAGTTCAAAAAGCCTTTTGGCAATTTTTAAAGAATCCGCAACCTTTCCCAATTTAAGTTTTACAAAAGCGAGAAGTTCAAGAAGAATAGAGTTGCCCGTGTTTCTTGCATAAGCTTTGTCAAGTACTTGTTCAGCCCTTTCATACTCTTTTTTCTCCACAAAAATTTCCGCCAACGTAATATCAACAACCGCATCTCCCAAACCCAATTTTTTAGCCGCCGTAAGAAGTTGCTTCGCATCTTCCGTCTTTCCCATTTTTATAAGTTTTTTGGCAGTGGAAATCAATTGGTCTGCCGCCTCGCCCCTCATGCCTTCTTTGATAAAAGCATCCGCAAGTTTAAGCCTGACAACAGTATTTAAGGGGTCCAACTCAACCATCTTTTTATAAATTTCAAGCGCTCTTTTTTTCAATCCTTCTTTTGTGTATTTTTCCGCTATCTCAAGGTAAACCCTTTTGGCTTCGGCCGTATTTCCGTCCTGTACATATAAATCTGCCAGTCTCTCATAAACCTTTGTATTGTCCGGGGCAATTCTTAAAATCTTTCTCAAAATCGCTATGGATTTGGTATAAAAACCCTCTTTGTAGTAATAATCCGCACTTTTTAAGAAAAAATCTACCGCTTTTTCTTTATCGCCCAACTGTGCATATAAATCGCCTACTCTGTTGATAATATTTACATCCTCGGGATTTTTTTGCAGATATTTTAAAAATTCTTCCAAAGCAGGCTTATACTTCTTCTGTCTTAAATATTTGTCCGCTTTGGCTAAAACATCGCTTTTCCTAAAAAACACCCTTCTCTCACCTCGTATTTTTCTGCTTTAATATAACATAAAAAAAGCAAAATAGTCAAAAAAATTTATCCTTATTTCGGACATAAATTTCCCATAAACACAACTATTCGCACCCTTTTTTAAAAACACAAAACAATTTATCGTGAGGGAAAACACAAAAGGGATAAAGCAGGCGAAATTCTTTTCTTATCTTGCCTCCGAGATTTTCTTTTAAGTCCAAAATTACTTTTCTGAAATCAATACCGTTTTCCCCGTTTTCAATCATTCCTCCGTGGGCAAGAAGTATTTTCTTTAAATTTAAGTCAGCGACTTTTTCAAGAGATTTTCTCATAAGTTTTGGAAACAAAACCGGAAAGGGAAGGACAAATTTTCCGTCCAACATCAAAACCAAATCCGCCAAATACACAATTTTTTTTTCTTCATTGTAAACGGAAATATCGTAAAAAGTATGCCCCGGTGTCTTTATAGCTTTCCAATCGGGGAAAAAAGGCAACGAATCATTGTCTTTTAGCAAAAAATCCGGCTGAAAAAACCTGTCATACCTCACGTCTTCAATTATATTCCCTTTTCTCTTTGCCGAAAATTTGGCAAGGTACGTATCAATCTTGTGTTGAATAAATCCGCCTATCCCCCTGTACCA
Source organism: Acidobacteriota bacterium (assembly GCA_027067895.1). GTDB lineage: Bacteria > Acidobacteriota > Holophagae > Thermotomaculales > Thermotomaculaceae > Thermotomaculum. Next base: position 5,146 of record JAMOUY010000167.1, on the reverse strand, counting down.
TTTATATGCCCCTTCCGTTGACGCAACCGGGATTCCCAACCTTTTAAAATGTCTTACTCCCCCTGCATGGTCGGGATGCATATGGGTTACAACAACCAATTTCAAAGAGGAAAGATGTTTGCCATTCTTTTCAAAAAAACGCTTGATTTTGTAAAAATCACATGAGCACCCTGCGTCAAGCAAAAAAAACCTGTTATTTTCCTCAACAAGGAAAAGAGAAGAAATATAGCCTTTTATTTCATGGACGATGAATGAATGCTCACTCATAGTTCAATTATAACCTAAAACAATGCTTAACAAGGATAAAAAAGGGATAAATAAAAACAGGGGAAATAAAAAATGGTCGGAGCGAGAGGATTTGAACCTCCGACCCCACCCACCCCAAGGGTGTGCGCTACCAGGCTGCGCCACGCTCCGACCTGCAAAATAGTATTATATAGAATTTGCCGAAAAAATCAAACTTAATTAACAAAAAAAACAGGTTGCCTAATGCAATCCGACCCATCATCCAAAAGAAGCGAATATTTAACTACAAACAGCAATTTGAAAAGGTTTTGTTTTAAGATTTCAAAATCAATATCATATTTTTTCAAATCATCGGAAACAACAAAACGGTTTCCCTTTAACAAATTAAACTGATAAAAAACACCGGGGAATTCTTTTAAAAACTCCCCCTCAAAGGGATAATTTTCTTTCAAACAGTAATAACTTTTTTCAATTTCAACAACCTTCGCAAGCAAACTCTCCCTTTCAGCCAAAGGAATGTTGAGAATAAACGAAAAAGCCCTTAAATCGCTTTCGGTCACAACATCATCTTTAAAAACAAACACAACTTTGTCTTTTAAAATTCCATTGCTTGCAAAAAGGTTAAAAAAGCAAAAAAGCAAAAGCCAAGAAAAAACAAACGGCTTAAACATGCATAATGTCTTCTTCCTTCTTTTTGGAAATGCTGTCTATTTCGCCAATATATTTATCGGTTAACTTCTGAATTTCGTCCTCGGCCCTTCTTTCATCGTCTTCCGAAATTTCCTTGTCTTTCATCATATGTTTAACTTTGTCTCTTGCGTCTCTTCTGATATTTCTAACAGCAACTCTGCACTGCTCCGCATATTCATGAAGTTTTTTAACAAGAGTTTTTCTTCTTTCTTCGGTTAAAGGGGGAACGGGAACCATAATTTTCTTTCCGTCGTTTGAAGGATTGAGGCCTAAATCCGCCTCCCTGATAGCCTTTTCAATAGCCTGCAAGGCTGTCATGTCGTAAGGGGTTACCACAATCAAGGTGGCATCCGGGGCAGAAATTGTGGCTATCTGGTGCAAAGGCATTGTGGTACCGTAATACTCAACCTGCACACTGTCAAGTATGGACGCACTCGCCTTGCCTGTCCTTAAAGAAGCAATCTCATGCTTAAAAACCTCAACCGTTTTTTTCATGTGATTTTCTGCGTCTTTCAAAACATCTTTAATCATTGCTTCCTCCTTTTATTACCCTTGTTCCTATTTTTTCTCCGCAAACCACTTTTAGCAAATTGCCTTCTTTTTTAATGTTAAAAACTATTATATCAAGAGAATTTTCCATACTCAACGAAATTGCGGTTGAATCCATCACTTTTAGTCCGTGTTTCAAAACAGTCATATAATCCACTTCTTTTAATAACTCGGCGGTCTTCACCTTTACCGGGTCTGCGGTGTAAACCCCGTCAACCTTTGTGGCTTTAAGCAAAACTTCGGCATTTATCTCTATCGCCCTTAAAGCCGCCGCCGTATCGGTGGTAAAGAAAGGATTTCCAGTCCCCGCACCGAATATGACAATTCTCCCTTTTTCAAGGTGCCTTACCGCCCTTCTTTTAATAAAAGGCTCGGCAACCTCTTTTACCTCAATGGCGGACATAACCCTTGTGGGCACACCTTCCTTTTCAATAGCATCCTGCAAAGATAAGCAGTTAATCAAAGTTGCGAGCATCCCCATATAATCGCCCGTTACCCTGTCAAGTCCCTGCTTGCTTCCGGAAACCCCTCTGAAAATATTTCCGCCGCCTATGACAATACCCATTTGAACGCCTAACTTGTGAACCTCAACAATCTCTTTCGCAAGCCTTTTTACAACGGCTGGGTCTATGCCGAAATTCTGGTTTCCTTCAAGCGCCTCTCCGCTTAACTTTAACAAAATCCTTTTATAAACCGGATTACTCATATCTTCTCCTTAAAGTATTTCAAAAAAATTATACTACACAGTTAAAATTATAGGTAAAATTACCGGAAATGCATTAAATCTTTTTTTTATATACTTTTTCAGCGCAGAACGAATATGAGGTCTTGTGTATTCCCAATCCACCCTCATAGACTCTTCAAGGCTATAAAACCTTTCTCTCACAATATCTTTCATTTCGTTAATCTGCTTTTCGTTTTCGCTGTCGGACAACAAGATAAACCCCCTTGTTATAACCTCAACATCTCCGACAAGGTCTGCCGTTTTTGAGTCAACGACCATGGTGATTATTATTATTCCGTCCTCAGCCATTCTTCTTCTGTCTTTTAAAGCGATTTCCTCAACCTCGTCAAAACCGCTTCCTTCTATAAGTTTTTTGCCGATTTGGATTTTACCCAAATACCTCAAACCTTTTTTTGACAACTCAATCACGTCCCCGTCTTCAATTATTCTTATGTCCTTTCTATGCATACCCATTTCCTTTGCAAGAAGCATGTGATGGTGCAACTGCTTCATTTCCCCGTGGACGGGAATAAAGAATTTAGGTTTAATCATTGAAAAAACCATCTTCAATTCTTCCTTTGACGCATGTCCTGAAACATGGACTTCGGAAACTTCTTCGTAAAAAACCTCGGCACCTTTTCTGTAAAGGGTGTTAATAATTTTTAAAACAGGCTTTTCGTTTCCCGGAATTGTCTTTGCGGAAATTATTACCGTATCCCCTTCCTCAACCTTAATTCTCTTATGCTCGTTTCTTACAATTCTTGAAAGAGCGCTCATAGGCTCACCCTGAGAGCCTGTCGTAATAATTATCAGCCTGTGAGGGGGAATTTCAGGAATATCCCTATCATTTATCAAAACTTCCGGCGGAATTCTTAAATACCCCAACCCCTTGGCAACGTTAAAAGCGTTTATAAGGCTTGTGCCCACAAGGGCAACCTTTCTGTTTAACTTTCTTGCAACTGTTAAAACCTGCTGCACCCTGTGAATGTGGGAAGAAAAACAGGCAATTATAACCTTTGACTCCGATTTTGCAATAATTCTTTCAAGGCTTTCTCCTACAACTTTTTCGGACAAAGTGTATCCTTTTCTTTCAACGTTTGTGGAATCGGCAAGCAAAAGGTCAACCCCCTTCTCGCCCGCTTTTGCAAATCCGGCAAAGTCAAAGTGCCTATTGTCAATCGGCGTTTTGTCTATCTTGAAATCCCCGGTGTGAAAAACGTTTCCGAAAGGGGTTTCAATAAAAAGAGCAAGACTGTCCACTATGCTGTGGGTTACCTGAATAAAGTTAACCTTAATCTCGTTAAAGCGTATACTTTCCCCCGCCTTTACAACATGAAGGTTTATCTTGTGGTTAAATTTATGCTCTTCAAGTTTTTTCTTTATAAACCCTATGGTTAATTTTGTGCCGTAAATGTCAATATCCCTGTCCAAATCCTGACACAAAAACGGAATGGCGCCTATGTGGTCTTCATGGGCATGGGTAATAACGATTCCCTTAATCAAATCCTTTATTCCGTGCTCGTCAAAAAAGGAATAATCGGGAATAACAACGTCTATACCCGGCTGGTCAAAATCGGGAAACATGGCGCCTGCGTCAATAATCAATCCGGCATCGTTAACCCTTAAAAACATGGAATTCATGCCGAATTCCCCCAAACCGCCTATGGGAAAAAGTTGAACGGTATTTTTTTTATACGGTAAAATTTCCATAAAAACCCCTTTGCGTTATGTTTTTTCAATTGATTATACCATCAAAAAATACTCAACAACAAAAATTGCGGTAATGGTATAATAAAGAAGAAAAACAGAGTAAGGGGGAAAAATGAAAAAGATAATATTTTCCGCAATATTTCTAATAATTTTGGCAAGCGTTTCCTGCAACAACGACCCTTTAAGGGAAGCAATGGCTTACAGAAGCAAATACATTGTTAAAACTCTCGGCTTCAACCTTGTTAGGGACGAAAACGGCGACCCCGCTTACCTTAACGTTGAGTTTGCCATTGAAAACAAAAACTCAAAACCGGCACTTAAATACCTTACATTGAAGGTGCTTCGCTACGACGCCCACGACAAAGTAATAGGGGAAGACACAATAGTGGTTGACGTAAGCGACATAGGCGGATACAAACTGAAAAGGTTTATCCAAAAAATACCAAACAAAGAATTCAATGTTATGGCTGTTTTGGTAAAAAAAGCCACGATTGGCCCGGCAAAAAAGGATTGTTCAAAATACAAAGAGTTTCAGGGAATTTCCAGCAACTAAATGCAAAAAGCGGTAATCGTTATCGGGGGCCTTGACCCTTCTGGCGGGGCAGGGCTTGCAAGCGACATAAAGGTTTGCGCATTTTTCAAAACATATCCGTTGCCTGTTGCGTCGGCAATAACCTATCAAAACTCAACCGGTTTTTTCGGAATGGACATCTTGACCCCAACCCAGATTGAAAGACAGTTGAAATCCATTCTCGGATTTTATCCGGTTGAATACGCAAAAATCGGGCTAATCGGAAGCGGGGAAAACCTTGAAACTGCACTTTCAATTCTTTCCGAAAAAGGAATAAAGACCATTGTTGACCCTGTTTTGAAAACCTCAACCAAAGGAAAGGTGGGGGACAATGATTTAATACCCGCCTTAAAACAAAACGCAGAAAAGGTTTTTCTTCTAACGCCAAACATCCCGGAAGCAGAGGAAATATCGGGACTGAAAAACAAAGGACAAAAAGATATGGGAATGGCGCTGAAAGAGTCGGGGTTTAAAAACGTTCTCATAAAAGGCGGACATTTAAAAAAGCCGGACGATTTGCTTATAACGGAAAATCAAACAAAAATTTTCAAAGGAAAAAGGATTGAAACCCAGAACACAAGGGGGACAGGATGTGCGCTTTCAAGCGCAATAGCCTCAAACCTTGCACTGGGCAAAAGCCTTGAAGAGGCTGTGTC
>JAMOUY010000166.1 GCA_027067895.1 Acidobacteriota bacterium | reverse complement strand
TTTTCAATACCATGAAGACGAAACAATAATCATTGTTATTTCGCCCGACTCTTTCGCCTGCAACAGAATCGGAGATTTGAAAAACAAGTTTCAATCCTCAAAAGACAAAAAAGACTGCTATATTGAACCTGAAAACTTCATCCCTCTGCAAGACTTTGAAGAATTCGGGTTTAACAAAGAAGAGAAAAACACAATTAACGACTATATAAAAATGGCAAATGTCTTTTTTGAAGGGCTGAACGGATTGTATCCGAAACTAAAAAAGGAATAAAACATTAAAAAAATCACAAAACCTTTAAATTTTCTGCTTCCACTCTTTAAGTTTCTCTTTTAATTTCTTTATAAACTTTTCGTCGGTATGCTGTCTGCAAATAGCCCTGTCGTAGGCCTGCTTTGCAAGTTGGATAGCCTCAAAGTATTTTCCCTTTCTTGCGTTAAGTTCGGCAAGAATATACATAGCGTATTCATCTCTTTTATACATTTTTAATGCTTTTTTTGCCCATTTTTCCGCAAGGTCAAGATAAACATTATGGTCTAAGCAGTCATAGGCAAGATTGTCGTAAAAAGAACAGTTCCACCAAATACTATCCAGTTCTTTCATCAATTCTTTATCGGCAAATACATGGTTGATAAACTCAATCGCTTTTTCATACTCTTTCTTGGTGAAATAATTTTCAAAAACAACATTGATAATTCTGGCTTTATAAGAAATATTGGCTTTCTTATAGTATTTTTCACCGAATTGGATAAGTTTGTCGGGGATAAGTTTTAAATCGGTAAAGTCTTCAAGGTAAATTATTAGCCAGAAAGTATGCATATCAAAATCTTTAGATTTCCAATCTATATTCTTTTTCAACATCTCAATCTTGTTAAAATCAGTTATTTTAACAAGCGTGTCAAAAGCCTCGAAAGCAATGACATTAGCCGTTTCTTTGTCTCCGTATTTCAGAAACTTTTCCGCAATCCTTTTCAACCCGCTCATGCCGGCTGACATTACTTTTTTATTGTTTTTGTTTTCCTTAACAAGTTGAATTATTTCCCTGCACAATGCAATTGCTTTGTCTCTCGCATTTTCCTTTAATAGATTTTTATTGATTTTTTCCCCCAATTCGCTATTGTTTGCATTTGCAAGATTTATATAAAGTTCCGCCTCATCTGTCAATATTCTTACCTTTTTCCACGGGTCTTTGATTTTTGCTATACTTTTTTCGTTAAATTCCTTATTAAACAGGGCAAGCGCCTTTTCAGGCCTTCCCGTGTCACTCAAATAATAAACAAGGTGTCTGTCTCTTTCTTTTTTGTCTTTCATTTTTTTCAATAGATAGAACAGTTTTTTATCGCTTTCCTTCAAAAAAACCTTTTTCTCGTTATCAGATTTTAAATTTTTGTAAGCACCTGTCAAATAAGAAATGTAATAGCCCAACAATGTTGAATATTGAGAATTATCGGTCTTTTCTTTTACCGAATCTGCGAAATGCTTCAAAGAATTGTAAAGCAGAATCCCTCTTTCTTTTTCATTAAATCGTCTAAGTTCTACAAAAGGCGGTTTTCTATACATAGCGTAAAGTTTATTCAAAGGCAAAGGCTTTTTAAGAAACTCTTCCTTGCTTCTGGACGCAACTTCCAGCCATTTGTAAACATCATCCACCGTTTTCCCGTTTACCCAGCCAGACCAGCCTTTGTCCAGAAGTTTACCATCGGGGCTTAACAATCTGAAAGATGGATAGGTGATTATATGATACTTTCTGCACAATGCGGTACCGGGAATTTCGGTCTGCTCAACCCTTAACAACACAACTTTATCGGCAATTTTTTTAAACTCTTTTTTCTCAAATATCTCTTTTTTAACCCTTTTACAGGGAGCACACCAGTTTGCGGTAAAGTATGCAAAAATAGGCTTGTTTTCTTTTTCCGCTTTTTCCAAAGCGTCAGAGTAACCGTATTCGGTAAACCAAATAAAATCCCCGATTTTTACCGTTTTTTTGTGCGAAAAATTGCATGCAAGGAAGAAAAATACAGTAATTAAAAAGAAAAATTTTTTTCTCATACGCAACACCCCCGATTTTTCAAAAAAATTTTAGCACAATTTCGGCAAAATATTTCCTAAAATAATTTTTAGCCTATCCAATCCTTTGGAAATACAAGCAAAGTGCTCGTTTTTTGTATTGGACAGAGGGGTGTCGGTGATTATTTTTATCGGAATTAGCAGAGGGATTTTTTTCGCAACGTAAAAGCATTCCATATCCACAAAATCAATTCCCCGCAAAAACAATTTGTTTTTTTCTTCTTTTTCAAATACGGGATTTTTTACTGTTTCAAGCGTGCCGAAAACCTTTATCCCCGCATTTTTCAATTCTTCCTCAAAGTTTTTTACCTGTTTTAACGGAATTGCCGTTTGGAATTTTCCGCCACCAGCAACCTTTAAGGGGGAA
>JAMOUY010000165.1 GCA_027067895.1 Acidobacteriota bacterium | reverse complement strand
TTGAAAAAAAGGTTTCCCTATGTCAAATTCAAAATACTTGAAGACTCCGGAAAGGAAATAAAAAAGGAGATAAACAAACTCCTGAAAAAGGCTTCCTTTATCTTTTTGTTCGTTTTCCTAAGCCTTGTAATTTTTCTGTTTTCAATAAGAACCCCTTTAATTGTAATTCTTTCAATACTCTTTTCCTCAATTTTCACCCTTGATTTCTTCTTTCTATTTGGCATGTCGGTTAATTTGATAACCTTAACAGGGCTTGCCCTTGGTTTTGGAATGATTGTTGACAATTCAATCGTTGTCGGGGAAAGCATAATAGATTACCTTGTTGAGGGATACGACAGAAAGGACGCCGTTGTTAAGGGAACCGGAGACGTAATAGGAAGCGTTTTTGCATCAACCCTCACAACAATAGGCGCATTTTTTGCCTTTGTGTTCATGTCAGGCAGAATGTCAACCTATTACCTTCCCCTTGCTTACTCAATTGTAATTGCCCTTTTATCCTCAATGTTTATTGCCTTTACCCTTATTCCTCTTCTCTTTTACAAAACAAATGTTGGAAGCAAAAGAAGGTTGCTTTTAAGGTTTAATTTTCTTAAAAAACCCCTGTTTTTCATTTCAAAAGGCTGGATAATTGTTATTCTGCTTTTTGTTTACCTTTTTAACTTTTCGTACGGCAAATTTAAGGAAGAGGTTGTAAAGGGAAGATTCGGCTGGCAGATGGAAAACAACACCGTTTACCTTTCAATAAGAATGCCGGGGGAAACCGAAATATCAACCATTGTTGACATAATCACCCCAATTGAAAGGGAGGTTGTAAAAAATAAAGCGGTAAAGGAAGAGGTGCTTACCGTTTATAAAAAAGGCGCTTTTATGCTTATAAAATTCAAAGACGAATACAAGGACACCTTTGCCCCTTTGCAGTTAAAAAACAAACTTATTGCTCTTGTCTCACCCCTTGCGGGAATAACGGTCAGTGTTTCAGGGATTGATGACAAAAGTTATTTTTCCTCACCCGGAGGAATAGGGGGATTTTTCGGGTCTCAAATAAAGATAAGCGGCTATGTTTTTGAAAAAGTTAAGGAAATTGCGAAATACGTCAAAAAACTTGCCCTTGAAAACTCAAGAAGGGTAAAAAAGGCGGTAATATCCTTTGACAGAAGGTACTGGTACAGGGGAGACAACAAAGAGTTTGTAATAAAACTTAACAAAGAATTTATTGCAAGGCACGGAATAAACATAAGGCAACTTATATCCTTTATATCGGCAAACCTTATTACCGAATACTCAATGAAAATAAAGTATGAAGGAGACGAAATCCCCCTTGATGTCAGGTTTTACGGAAACAATGTATTCACCCCGGAAAGGTTTTACAACCTTATTTTTAAAACGGAAACAGGCACTTTTAAATTAGGTGAATTGCTAAAAATAGAGGAAAAGAAAATAGGCACTTCAATTGTAAAGGAAAACCAGAAATACACGGCAAGGGTTATGTGGAATTACATAGGCTCATACAAAGGGTCTGAAAGGTATTTGAAAAAGGTTTTTAACAAAATTGAACTTCCCCCGGGATACACCAAGGAACTTTCCGCAAACTTTATGACAAAAGAGGAAACAAAAATGGTTTACAAAGGCTATGTTATAGCCATAGTTATAATCTTTCTCATACTTGCCTCATACTTTGAATCCTTTTACTATCCCTTTCTTGTAATGCTTTCGGTGCCCTTTTCCCTTGTTGGTATCTTTCTGATATTCTGGAAGGGGGGATACAGTTTTGACTCTTCCGCATACATTGCCTTAATCCTTATTTTCGGGGTTGTTGTAAACGACGCCATTTTATACGTTGACTATTACAGAACCCATGCGGGAGAGGTTGCCGAACTTGCATCGGTAAAAAGAATAAGGGCTATGCTTTTAACGACAATTACCACAATAGCGGGAATGATACCCCTTATTATTGGCGGCAGGGGAAACATAAACAACCAGGATGTATGGAAATCGCTTGGAATTGCAACGGTCGGAGGCCTCATGGCGTCAACTTTTTTTACAATTTTCTTTCTTCCTTCATTTGTAAAAGCAGCGGAAAAGGTAAAAAACATTGTTTCAGTCTCAACCAAATCCCTGACTCTGGGAATAAAAAGAATGATTGACAAAGCAAATAATGGTTTAGATAAGTGATTTATTATCAATATGTTAAAAATTGTGTTGGTTGTGATTTTTTCTTATGAACAAAAATATCTTCGTGCTATAAGTAAAAGATTTTCTATTCTGGATATAGGTTTATGTTTTCTAATATTTTTTCTTAAAATTTTTAATTAGAAAATCAATTAAAATACGAAAATAGTTTTTGAAAATCTAAAATTTTTCTTGACACGAGAGAGAGAGAGAGAGAGATAAAATAGATGCCGACCAATGCGGTTGGCGCCAGCCCTCATTTAAGTTAAAATTAAGGAGGGA
>JAMOUY010000164.1 GCA_027067895.1 Acidobacteriota bacterium | reverse complement strand
TCTCTGAAAAACCTTTTGAAAATTAAATCAATTTTTTCTTTGTCAATCCCTATTCCGGTGTTGAAAACTGAAAACTCCGTTCCGCCCTTTACCTTTCTTGCCTTAAATTTTATAACTCCGTCTTTATCAAAATTAAACTTTATTGCGTTTGAAACAAGATTAAGCATTACAAACGGGAAAATATCAATATCAACGCATACTACCGTTTTGTCTTCGCACTCCGTTTCAACCTTTATTCCCTTTTTTTCTATGTCGTCTCTAAACTTTTGGACAATATCGCCGAAAAGCCTGCAAACATCAACCGGCACTTTCTCCAATTCGTAATCCCTGTCTATTCTTGTCATCAAAAGTATGTTGTCAAACAACTCGCTTAAAATCTTTCCGTTTCTTTGAATTGTTTTAACAATTTTTTCATACAAATCGTAATTTTCCGTAATCTCTTTTTTGGACAGAAGTTCGGAATAGGAAATTATCTTTGTCATCGGCGTTCTGATTTCATGGGCAATCAAATCCAACACCTCGTCCTTGTATAAATTCGCATTTTTCAACTTCAAACTCTGCTCTTCAAGTTTTTTGATAACCGCATCGTATTTTGCCGAAAGATTGTTCAATTCTTTTTTCAGCATTTCCTCGTTGTTTGCAAGTTTTTTAACCATGGAATCAAAACTTTTTGCCAAGTCCCCTATCTCGCTGTCGGAATCAACGTCAAAAACCACGTTGAAATCACCGGACTCAATCATAGTCGCCGCTTCTTTGATTTTTAGCACAGGCTTTATCACAAAAGCGTAAACAAGCATAATTATTGAAAAAACAACAACAATGTAAATAACAGACACGGAAGTAGTTAGAAAGAAACTGCTTTTGTAAACATACTCTTTCAAATCGTCAACAGGAATTGAAACGGAAATTCCGCCTCTGAAATCACCGACTTTATAGCCTTGATAATAATGACATTTCAAACAAGTTTCTTTAATATACAAAGGCGCCATATAGCGGAAATAAGTTTTGCCTGTTTTTTTGTCTTCAACAAAAACAAAATATTCTTTTTTGCCTTTTTTAAAAAAATTCATTGCTTCTATCTCAAATTCATCGGGCCTGTTTGAAGGATTTATCAATTTGTCGCTTGTAATATGAAAAGAAAAATCCGAATAGTTTTTGGCATAGGTTGACAATTCTTTGGTAACAATTGCAGGCACAGGCTTTACTTCATCACGCCTGTCGGCAACCCACTGCCTTGTCAACACAATCATGTTAAAAAGAGTTTTTGCCCTTGTTTTTGCTATCTTCAAAAGCATATCTTGCTGAAAACTTTTAAAAATGGAAAAAAGAAAAATGGAAGTAATCATTACAATGATTGAAAGATAAAAAGTAAGTCTTAAAATCAGCCTCATTATTTAGCCCTATAACCCACTCCGGGGACTGTTTGAATATAAACCGGATTGGAAGGATTGTCTTCAATTTTTTTCCTCAAATGATTTATATGAACGTCCAAAGCCCTTGACCATCTGTAAAGGGAATCGGAATCCCACAATGCCTCGACAATTTCCTCTCTTTGAAAAGTTTTTCCCCTATTTTTTGCAAAAAAAAGCAATAAATCAAATTCCTTGGGGGTAATAGAAATTTGCAAACCGTTTTTCATAACCTTTCTTTTAGCCGGAAAAATCTCAATATCCTTCCACTTTACCAAATTCTCGGTTTCGGCTTTTTCACTTGCTTTTTTATGCCTCTTGTGTCTTCTCAAAACACTTTTAATCCTTGCGACAAGTTCAACCGTTTCAAAAGGTTTTACTATATAGTCATCTGCCCCGTATTCAAGACACAAAACCTTTGTCGCAACATTATCTTTGGCAGAAATCACAATTAAAGGAATGCCGTAAGTTTCACAGGAAAACTTGCACAAATGCTCTCCGTCAAGGTCGGGAAGTCCAAGGTCAAGCAAAATCAAATCATAACTTCCTATTTCAAGCATTTGCTTAAATTCCATACCTCTTTTTGCAATCTCTATTTCAAAACCTTCCATTGTAAGGATAAGATTGAAAACTTCAAGCAACTCTTCGTCATCTTCACAGATTAAAATTCTTACCTTTTCCATGTAAAGTAATTTATCATTAAAAAAAAGTAATGTAAAGACTTGTTAACAAAATTAACCTACATTAATATCCAATTTACAAAATTAACATTAAACTAATATTAAGTAAAGAAAGGGGGTGATTGATATTGTGGAGCAAAACAAAAGTCTAATCAGCAGATTAAAAAAACCGTTTAAAGACAAAACCTTTGTGAAAGGCTTAATTGTAGGGATAATCCTTGCGACAGTTTTTATTATTTTTCAAATCGGAATTATTGAACACACATCATCCGTTGAATTTTGTGCAAGTTGCCACAGTATGGAACAATTTCACGAGGCATGGATTAACGGAAAACACGGGACAGGGAAAAAGGGAGTTGTTGTGGCA
>JAMOUY010000163.1 GCA_027067895.1 Acidobacteriota bacterium | reverse complement strand
GCCTGAGGACAAAATTCAGGCTGTAATTGACAACTTCACACAAACTTCCGAAAAAAAGTCAAAAAGTGAAAAGACACCTAAAAAAGCGAAAGCCAAGGATAAAAAATCAGAAAAAAAGGAAAAGCCCAAAAAGGAAGCCAAAACCGAGAAGAAAAAAGAGAAACCTGAGAAAAAGAAAGAAACCAAAAAAGCCGAAAAACCTAAAAAAGAGGCAAAAAAAGAAACAAAAACCAAGAAAGAAGAAGGCAAAAAAGCAAAATCCAAACCTTCTTCATCCGATAAAAAGTCCAAAAAAGAAAGCGTTAAAAAAGAAGAAAAATCAAAAGAGACAAAAGAAAAACAGGAAAAGCCCAAGAAAAAGGAAGAAAAAAAATATGAGCCCGGCGAATTGGGCATTATTGAAGTTTCCGAGTTTACTACGGTAAGACAGTTGGCGGCAAAGATGGGCAGGAAAACCAAAGAAGTAATGCTTAAATTAAAAGAAAAAGGCGTTAACGCAGGCGCCAACCAGATGCTTGACTTTGAATTGATAGAAGAAATTGCCGGAGAATTCGGCTATCTTGTTGACAAAATTCCATACGAGCACGAAGCGCTTGCAGAATTGGAAAAGCCTGACCCCGAGGATAAATTAAAAGAAAGGCCGCCCATCGTTACCTTAATGGGACACGTTGACCACGGAAAAACGTCCCTTCTTGACAAAATCAGACACAGCAGAATTACCGCAAAGGAAGCGGGCGGAATTACCCAACACATAGGCGCATATCAGGTTGAATTTAACGGTAAAAAAATAACCTTTCTTGATACCCCGGGCCATGAGGCTTTTACAAAAATGAGGGCAAGGGGGGCAAACGTTACCGACATAGTAATTCTCGTTGTAGCCGCCGACGAGGGAATTAAACCTCAGACAATTGAGGCGATTAACCACGCCAAATCTGCCGGAGTGGCAATAATTGTTGCGGTAAACAAAATAGACAAGCCGGAAGCAAATCCCGACATGGTAAAAAGGCAGTTGCTTGAACATGATTTGGTTGTTGAAGATTACGGGGGAGATGTCGTTTCGGTAAATGTTTCGGCAAAAACGGGACAGGGAATTGACGAGTTGCTTGAATACATACTTCTTATTGCCGAAATTTTAGAGTTAAAGGCTAATCCCGACAGAAAAGCCAAAGGATACATTATTGAAGCAAGGGTTGACAAAGGCAGAGGTCCTGTTGCAACCGTGCTTGTGCAAAACGGCACTTTGAAAAGAGGCGACGTTTTTACCTGCGGTTTTACTTACGGCAAAGTCAGGGGTATGTTCAACGATTTGGGCAAACAAGTAAAAGACGCTCCGCCTTCAACCCCTGTTGAGGTGCTTGGATTTAACTCAATTCCCGATGCGGGAGACAAGTTTTACGTTGTGGACAGTGAGCAGGTTGCAAAAGAAATTGCCGAAGTTAAAAAAATCAGGGAAGAGGCGGCAAAAGAGAAAAAACAGCCTAAAAAGTTGAGCCTTGAAGATTTGTTTAAAAAGATGGAAGAAGGAGAGATAAAAGAACTTCCCATAGTTTTGAAATGCGACGTTCAGGGCTCGCTTGAAACAATTGAGGCTTTGCTTAATAAACTCTCAAACCCCGAGGTTAAGATAAACATAATCCACAAAGCGGTCGGGGCAATATCCGAAAACGACGTATTGCTTGCTTCCGCATCAAACGCTATTATTCTCGGTTTTCACGTTAAAGCGGACAAAAAAACCATGAAACTTGCCGAGCAGGAAGGTATTGACATAAGAATTCACAACATAATCTACGAATTGACAAATGAAATAAAAGCCGCTATTGAGGGTATGCTTGAACCTGAGATTAAGGAAGAGGTTATCGGAAGGCTTGAAGTAAGGCAGGTTTTCAAAGTGCCCAAAGTCGGATTTGTGGCGGGTTGTTATGTGCTTGAAGGAGAAATTACAAGAAACTCTCAGGTAAGGGTTTACAGAGACAACATACTTATCCACGAAGGCAGGGTTTCTTCTCTTAAAAGGTTTAAAAACGACGTGTCCGAGGTGAAAGCGGGATACGAATGCGGTCTTACAATTGAAAATCTGAAAGATATTAGGGAAGGCGACGAAATAGAGGCTTTCAAAACGGTTAAGGTTAAGAAAACCTTGGACAGTCTTGAAGGCAAAAAGTCTTCTAAATGATTTCCGTAAAAGTTCTTATTGTTGAAGCGGTAATAATCGGAAGCAAGTCTTTAAAAGAAAAAAGAGCGGTATTGAACAGCATAAAAGGAAGCATTGCGTCAAAATTCAACGTTTCCATAAGCGAACTTGATTACCTTGACAAATGGCAGAGGACTTTGCTTGGTTTTGCGGTTATATCCAATAACGGCAAACTAAATGAAACAACTTTGGAAAAAATTTCCGAAATAATTTACCTTGACGGAAGGCTTGAAATTTTAAATTCAACTATTGAGGAATTGGGATGAAAG
>JAMOUY010000162.1 GCA_027067895.1 Acidobacteriota bacterium | reverse complement strand
ACCGTAGGGGTTAAGAGAAAATGGCCCCACCTTTTAAGCATTATCAAAATTGTCTATAACTTCATGGACCAAAAGGGATTGTTTGAAAGGGAAACAATTGAAAGAGAAATTGAATTGAGTCAGAAACTTGAAGAATCCGACGTTTTCAAACTAATTCAAAGAGCGGCTTTCTCGGAAGACCCGAAAGAATTGGAAATGCTTATAACGTACAACGACTTAAATGTTTTCAGAAATGCTCTTGCAAATCCGAATTTAAAAGCGGAAAACCTTTTGCCGTATATTCACTCTTTCAACACGAGAAAACTTATTATTCTCGCTAATTCTCCAAGATGGAATAAAGAAATCAAGATAATTTCAACAATGCTTCACAACAAAAACCTGCCTGAAAAATACGGTTTGAGATTTGTAAGACATTTAAGCGATTTGAAAGATTTGTTAGACGTTTTGAGAGACAAGAAAATTGCGTCTATTGAAATAAAAAACGTGGCATACTCAACACTGCTGACAAAATTCAACGCAATGACGGAAGAAGAAAAGGCAAAAATCATTATAGATTCAAACGGGGAAATATTCAGAGAGTTGTGGAGTGTAATATTCAACGACGAAAAACTGCTTGAAACCGTGCTTACAAAATTTAATCCCAACGAAGAAATTGTGGCAAGAATCGTCCATTCAAGACTTACCCCATCATCAATACTTAAACTTATTATTGACAGAAGAATTCATCTTGACAATATTGCCGTGGTAATTGAATTTTTCTCAAATCCGAAAGTTACAATGTCTCTGCACGAAGAATTGGTTTCCAAATTAAGCGACAAAATAAAAGAGCAGTTAAGACAAAGAAATTTAATCTGACAGACTTTCAATAATCACTCTTTTAAAATCTTCAAGAAGGTAAGGCTTAGGCAAAACGTTTGCAAACCCTATTTTCGCAAATTCCGACATTGCGGCGGAATGTGCATATCCGCTTGATACCACAACTTTTACTTCCGCATCTATTTTTTTCAATTCTTTCAAAGTTTCTTCCCCGCCCATTCCTCCGACAACGGTTAAATCAACAAAAACAATGTCAAACTTTTCTCCCTTTTCAATGCTTTCCTTGTAAACCTTAACCGCTTCCTCTCCGTTTTCAACCGAAACAAGTTCACAGTTTAAAGTTAAGGCAAAATCTTCCGCCACCTCTCTAACGTCTTCCTCGTCATCCATAAAAAGTATTCTCAATTTTGAAAAATCAATATTTCTCTGCTCAACTTTTTTCTTCTCGGGAATTTCCGTTCCTTTTTTCTCGTCTTCAACACCGATAACCGCTTTATCCTCGTCTTCTCCCAAATCTTTGACAGGAAGGTAAATATGGAAAAAGGCTCCGCCCTCCGGCTTGTTTCCGGCGGTTATATAACCTTCGTGCTTGGATATTACCGAATAAGCCACGGCAAGCCCCAAGCCCGTGCCGTATTTTTTAGTTGTAAAGTAAGGCTCAAAAATTCTGTCAACAACCTCCGACGGAATGCCGGGCCCGTTGTCGCTTATTGTTATTTTTACATATTTGCCATACTTTTCCCTCAATGGCAGGCCGGGATATGTCTTTTTGTCATAGTAAAAATTTTCAGCCTTGATTTTTATAGTCCCTTTGTTTCTCAAAATATCCTTTGCGTTTGTAAAAATGTTTTGAAAAACCTGCTCCAATTGAGTGGGGTCGGCCTCTATGGGAAAAAGCCCTTCTTCCACGTCAATAATAACTTTTATCGGCGAGCCCGCCAAAAACAAATCAACCATTCCTCTTAAATAATCTTCAAAATTGCTAATCTTTTGTTTTATCGGCGCGCCTCCCTTTGCGAATGTAAGAAGACGATGAGCAAGTTTTGTGGCATTTTGAAGGGATTTTTGCGCCCTTTCAAGAATAGGCTTCAAATCGTCAGAGGCTTTTATATTTGCAAGTTCAATATTTCCCTGCAAAATTTGAAGCATATTGTTAAAATCGTGAGCAATCCCCGCCGCAAGGGTTGCAAGAGATTCAAGTTTTTTCTGCTTAACAATTTCTCTTTTGAAAATTTCATGCTCGGTTATGTCGCTAACCACTATAACCGCTCCGATTATTTTTCCGTCCGCTTTAACAGGGGAAGCGGATACCGAAACATAAATTTTATCGCCATTGTCTTTAAAAAGGAAAAGATTGTCGTTTTGAAATCTGTCAATAGCATCTTTAAAATTTACCGAAACCCTCTTTATCTCTTTCCCGCCAAATTCATCTTCCCTGTAAAAGGTGAGAATTTCAGAGCAATTGCTTCCGACAATTTCCGATTCCCTTTTGTTTAAAAGTTTCTCCGCCGCCTTGTTCACAATTTTCACCTTGCCTTTTTCGTCAAGCACAATTACGCCTTCCGCAATACTCTTTAAAGTTGCGGAAAGTTTTTCCTTTTCTTCCTTTAAACTTTCACGGTAAACCTTTCTTGCTGTAATATCTATCGCCGTCCCCAAAGCAAGATTTTTCTCTTTAATCTTTACCCTGTCCGCAACAAACTCAACCCACCTTACCTTGCCGTCTTTTCTTATTACCCTAAATTCATAGGAAGAAGGCGCTTCTTCCCCTTCAATTCTTCTCAATCCCCTCTGCTTTACAAGGTTTCTTTCTTCCGGATGCACAATATCCCAAAAATGCATCTTCAACAATTCTTCTTCCGTATATCCCAAAATCTGACAGGTAGCCGGATTGACATACTCAAAGTATTCACTGTACAAAAACAAAGCCGCTTTTGTATTTTCGGCAAATGTTCTGAATTTTTCCTCGCTTTCTTTCAGTCTTTCTTGCAATCTTATCTGTTCGTCAATATCAAGAACAAGGGCAAGCATGTATTTCTGCCTCTTCAAAACAATCTGTTTAAGCCTTACCAAAATCCAAAAACTTCTGCCGTCCTTTGTTTTGGCAAGCCAATTGAACGAAGCAAAGCCCTTATTTACCGCCTGCTCAAAATACTGCTTCATCAGTCGTTCGGTAAAAACCTCGGCACTTAAATCCATAGCCCTCATGCCAAGCATTTCGTCTTCCGAATAATTAAACATTTTTGCCATACTCTCGTTAACCTGCAAAATTCTGCCCGACAAATCCAAAAGCACATACCCGTCCGGAATTGAGGAAAGTATTATTTTCAATTCTTCGTTTACCTCTTTCAAATCCTCTTCCCTCTGTTTTATAGCGTCAATCATATTTTCTATTTCGTTTACAAGTGTTTTAAACTCGCGAAACCTAACGTCTCCCTCAATTATTTTAAAACTGTATTTGCCGTCCCTAATATCCGCTATTGCTTTTGAAAGAATGTTTATAGGATGAAGAATATACTCTTTTATCAAATATCTGCTTCCAGCCATTAAAAAAATTGAAAGAATTACAATCAGACAAAGCATTAAAAAAACAAAATTGTCTATAAACTCTTTTAAACTTTTCTTTGAATAAACAAGTTCAACGGCACCGACTTTTTTTCCGTTAAATTTAACGGGAAGATAAATTCTTTCTTCAAGAGAAGAATACCTGATTTTCTTTAAACACGGGCTTACTCTGGAAACAACCGTTTTGCCAGATTCATCGTAAACGGATACGGAACAAACCGTTTTGTTGTCAAGGTAAAGTTGAGCATACCTGCCGATAGCGTCAAAATCATAACTCCACAAAGGGTAGGCAATGACATCTGCAAAGGTTTGCGCATTTTTCCTAATGTTTTTGTAAAAAGTCTGCTTTTTCTTGGTGTATGCAATTCCCATAAAAAGAAAACCTGCAAGCGTAAAGGCGATAAAAATCTGAATTAAATACGCCAGAGAAAATCTATTTAATATTGAAACCCCGTTTTCTTTCCCCATATCTTTCTCCTATTCTAAATAATACTATTTATTCGCAGATTTTCAACATTCAAATATACGGCGGGCACAAATTGAAAAAAAAAGCGTTATATGCTAATCTTTTATAAAGAAAACGGTGCCGAAGGGGGGGCAAATGGCTCTAAAACTTTACGAAGAAGGCTTAAAATTGTTTAACAAGAAAGATTTTAAAAAGGCACTGGCAAAATTTGAAAAAGCACTTGAAAAAGCGGAATTTCCCGAACTTGCATCAAGGTGCAAAACATTTATTGTAATTTGCAGGGAAAAAATAGAAGAAGCAAAAAGCAAAAAAGATTTTGAAAACAATTACGCTACCGCCGTGTTTTTGCTAAACAACGGAAATTTTTCAGACGCTATTAAGGTTTTAAACTTGCTTGAAAAAGAGGGAAAAATAGACAAAGAAAGTTACAACTTCCTTTCGGCAATTGCGGAAGCGGGAATGGAAAACTTAAAAAAAGCGGAACAATACTTAAAAAAAGCAATAAAACTAAATTCATCAAACAAAATTGCCGCACTTAAAGAGCCTTTGCTAAAACCTATCGTGGAAAACATGAAAGGGATTTAACATGAGAAAAATAAAGTGGCTGATTCTTGCCGCCGGCGAAGGAAAGAGAATGAAATCGTCTCTTCCAAAAGTTTTCCACAAGGTAGCCGGTGTGCCTATGCTTTTCAGACTGCTGAATATTGCGGACAAACTAAATATTGAAACAGGCGTTGTGCTTGGGAAAAATATAGAAATAGCAAAAGAATTTTTAAAAAATCACAGTATAAAAATCTACGAGCAAAAAGAAAGACTGGGCACTGCGCATGCCGTAATGTGTGCAGAAGAATTTTATTCAAATCCCGAAGAATTTACACTTATCACACCCGGCGACATTCCCCTTCTTGAAAAAGAAGACGTTGAAAACTTTGTAAACTTCGCTTTTGATAGAAAAGCAGAAGCGGCAATTCTGTCTTTTTACGCCTCAAATCCGCAGGGATACGGAAGGGTTTTTGAGATTGACGGAGAATTCTTCAACATTGTTGAGGAAAAAGACGCAAATGAAGAAGAGAAGAAAAACAATCTTGTGAATTCAGGAATTTATCTTTTCAAAAACAAACACCTTATTGAAAATCTGAAAGAAATATCAAACGACAACGCCCAAAACGAATACTATTTAACCGACCTTCCGGCTATTTTAAAACACAAAGGAATTTACGTCGCAGTTTGCAAAACCGAAAAAGAGAAAAACTTTTTAGGAGTAAACAACAGAAAACAATTGGCTAAGACAGACTCAATAGCAATTTCAAGAAACAGGGAATATTTTATGGACGAAGGAATTACAATCTATCAGCCGGAAACAGTGAGAATTGAGGACAACGTTGAAATAGGGAAAGACACAATAATTTATCCCGGATGCGTAATTGAAACCGGGACAAAAATAGGGGAAAACTGTTTGATAAAAACCGGCGCGGTAATTATAAACAGCGAAATCGGAAACAACACAGCAATTTACGAATACTCACACATTGAAGGAACAAAAATCGGACAAAACTGCAACATAGGCCCCTTTGCAAGACTGAGACAGGGCACGGTTGCGGAAGAATCGGTAAAAATCGGAAACTTTGTTGAAACCAAAAAAGCGGTTTTAAAAGAGGGGGTTAAGGCATCCCATCTGTCTTACCTCGGCGACTGCGAAATCGGCAAAGAAACAAATATCGGCGCAGGCACAATAACCTGCAACTATGACGGTGAGAGAAAACACCGAACGGAAATAGGGGAAAAATGCTTTATAGGAAGTGACACACAATTAGTCGCCCCCGTAAAAATAGGGGATTTTTCATACATTGGCGCAGGCTCAACAATTACAAGCGACGTCCCGGAATGCAGTCTTGCTCTGTCAAGGGTAAAACAAAAAGTTATTAAAGACTGGCCGAAGAAGAAGGGGAAAAAATGCCGGAATTAAAAGGCACTCTTGAATTGATGGGCATTGCGGACGCAATGCAGTTTATTTCCGTATCCGGGCATACCGGAATGCTTAAAATAACAAACCACAAAGAAACAAAAAAGGTTTATTTCAAAAACGGGAAAATTATTGCAACCGCTTCGGACAACCCTAACGAATACCTCGGGCAATCGCTAATCGCTTACGGGAAAATCACCGAAAAAGGACTGAAAGAAGCCATAGACGCACAGGAAAAGAAAAAAATGATGCTTGGCAAAATGCTTGTGGAAGAGGGAATAGTAAGCGAAAAGGAAATGCTTGCCTTTATCAAAGTCAAGATTGAAGAATCAATTTACAATGCATTCACTTGGGAAGACGGCGAATATGAATTCACAGAAGGGGAAATGATTGAACACGATATGCTTGAAGTTGCCCTTGACGTTAACCCGATAATTCTTGAAGCGGCAAGAAGGGTTGACGAATGGGCAAGAATAAGAAGCGTTATTCCCACAAGAGACTATATTCCGGTTATAGTGTTTGACAAAGTTGTGGAATCTCTGCCTCTATCCAACAATCACGCCAAAATTTTAAGAGCGATTAACGGGAAAAAATCGGTGGAAAACATAGCAATGGAATTCCGCTCACCTGAATTTTACGTTTTCAAAAACCTGTTTGACTGCTATCAGCAGGGTTTGTTAAAGTTTAAAAAACCTGACGAAATAGATTTAAGCATAGCCAAAAAAGGCATAAGAAACAAAGTGTTGAGGCTTATTGAAAAAGGCTCGTTTGTTGAAGCGCATTCGCTAATAGAAGTTTTGTCTTATCAATACAGGGATACAAAACTGTCCAACGACTTAAACCATCTTTTGCAGGAAAAGGTAAACGAAATAATAGGGGACGGCGCAAAAGTCCCGAAACTTACAAAAACAATAAACGAAATAGCCACAATGAGTTTTTCCCCGGAAGAGGGATTTTTGATTTCAAGGGTAAACGGCACATGGGACATAAATTCAATAATCAAAATCTCGCCGATTAAAGAAAACAAGGCAAGAATAATTTTTGCCGAACTTTCATTGAAGGGAATAATAAAATTCAATGAGTAACAAAGATTTTTTAGACGAACTTGAATTTGAAAATCCGGTTGAAATCAGAAAGATAGAGGAAAAACCGCCTAAAAGAAACAATTTTATATACCTTGCGATAATTTTGATTCTTCTTGCGATTTGCGGTTACCTCGGATACAGACAGATTTCCTTCAGCCAGAAAGAAAATCAACTGAAAAAAGAAATAACGCAACTAAAACAAAAACTTGGACAAAAAGAAAACGAATTAAACTTGTTAAATGAGAAACTTAACCAAATCCAATCCGTTTTTTCAAAAACAAGCAAAAACAAAAGCGAATTGATAAATAACATATCTTCACTTGAAAAAAAGATTAAAAATCAGAAAAAAAGCCTTAATTCTCTGTCAAAAAAGATAAAAACATTAAACAAAGAAATGAGAAGGCTTCAAAAATCAAACAAAACGCTTAAAAACAAAATAAAATCACTAAAAAAACAACTTTCGGAAAAAGAAAAGGAATTGGCATTAAAAAACGGGAAAATTGAAGAATTGAAAAACAAACTTAATCAGCAGAGCGAAACCCTGAAAAACCTGAGAGAAACCTTTTCAATGGAATCAAACGCCTCAAAAAAACTTATATCGGAACTTGTTTCGGAACAGAAAAAAAATGAAAAACTGCTTAAAGAAAACCTGAATTTAAAAAACAAAATATCCCAACTTAGCAAAAAAATCTACTCCCTTGAAACCGTAGAAGAGGGGGACACCGTACCCGCTTCCGATTTAATCACCCTTGCAAAACCTCTTATAAACCCGCCGGTGAAAGTAAAATCCAAGGGGATTTTCTCAAAAATAAACGGATATGCCGTTGTCAACGCATTTATTGACGAATACGGCAAAGTATTAAACGCATACTTTGTTTACTCGGACATTCCGAAAGATAAAATAGACAGAGGAATTCTCATAAATAAGGTTTTAACCACGGTAAAAAAATGGAAATTCTCTCCGCCTCTTTATAAAGGGAAAACACCTGTAAAAACATGGCAGCCTGTAATAGTGCCTGTTGAAAGTGAATAGTCAATCCTTAACAACCATAGAAAGAGTGAAAAAATATACCTTTTCGGCAACATTATTTTTCTTTACGAGAGAAGCGACGGTATTTACAGTTGTACCCGTCGTAAAAACATCGTCAACAAGAAGAATGCCGTTTGCTTTTCTGCCATCGGATTTTACCCTAAAAAAATTCCCGACAATGCTTTTTCTTTCTTTTACGCTTTTGCTTTTTGAGAGAAGTTTTTTGTAAGGCCTTTTTGTGTAAACAATTTTTTTATAAGGAATATTAAAAAAAGAAGAAAGCCTCTTCGCCAACTCCCTCGGCACAGAATAACCCCTTGAAAGATAGTGAAACAAAGAAGAAGGCACATAGGTTATAAAATCAATTTCTTTGCCGTTTATAAAGTCTGTCAACTGATTTATAAAAAAATTGATAACTTCAAGGTATTCAAGTTTATCTTCAAACTTGATTGAGTGTATCAAAGCCTTTCCGCATTCGCTGTAAGGAAAAAGAAAAAAACCGGCGTCAAAAAAACTCTTTCGAGAAAAACACCTTCCGCAGATATTTGAGCCTTTTTCAAGCGGATAACCGCAGTATTTACACCTATTTTCCGGATTAAAAGAAATCAGTTTTTCAAAACAGGAAAAACACAAACCGAATTTTGTTTCGGTGGTTTGTTTCTTACAGCAGTTGCAAAGGGGAAAAACAATTTTTTCAAGCATAACAAAAACTTAAAAAGCAAAAATACCAAAAAACGCTAATTTTGGAAAAGTTTGTCAAGTTTTTCTCTCAACTCTTCCGCTTTGTCTCCCTTATACTTTTTCAAAATCGCCTGCTTGAATTTATCAATATCTTCATTGCTTAAACTCTGGGCAAGGTCAAGCACCGTATTGGAATTTGTTCCAAAATAAGGACTTATAACCAGAAGGACTTTATCCCTTTCAACATTTCCTATCATTGCTGACTTTTTCCCGGACTTAAAATTCAAAGAATTTGCAATTATAAACCTTACTTTATGCTCTATCACAACCCTTAAATTATCGTCAAGGTCGTTAAGAAGATTTGCAACAAATGCCTCTATATCGCGAGACCTTCTCATTGCATCTTCCCAAATAACATTCATGGCGGCGCCGAAATGGGGCGCGACAATGTCCACTATTTTTCCTTTCAAACCCTCGGGGCAAACAAAATTTTTGCAAGGCGCTTCTTTTGCTTCTTTTATTTTAGCCCCTTCTTTAAGCCTGTTTAAAACAAATTCGTGAAATTTTTTTATTTCTTCGTCAATATTTTCTTTGTTTTTCACTAATTTTTTTAGTTTTTTCAAAGCCTTGCCGTCTTTAAAGATGTTACAAATAATCATATCAGATGCTTTGTAATACTCGGTTTGAATATGAAATACACCATGGCCAAATTTCAAATTGTCATTGCATGATACAGCCATTAGCGCCTCCTGCATAATATTTTATCATAAAAAACAGTAAATAAAAATAACAACAAAGAATTTTAAGTCTAAAATAAAAACAACTTTAAAATAAAATCAAAAGATTTTTTTCAGGAGGAAATGTTACTCCGGTTTCCAGAAAACCGGAAACAGGAAGTCTCCACTCCCTAACATTGTCTTTCACCGCAACGGCAAACCTCAAAGTTTCACCATGTTGAAGGCTAAAACAACCCGAATCTATCCTAATTTCAGCAATATCTTGAATACACACATCGGCATAAATTCCGGTTTCAACGAAATTGTCTCCGTCAAGTTTTAAAACAGGAATATCAAAACAGCCTTTTTTAA
>JAMOUY010000161.1 GCA_027067895.1 Acidobacteriota bacterium | reverse complement strand
ACATTTTTAATATGGTTGTAATCGCCGTTGTGGTTATAGCAGGCGCTAAAAAACAATTTTACGGAAAAGCGGAAAACATTTTCAACGCAAGCATGGGGCTTTTTATTGTGGCTTTGGTGGGAATACTTATTTTTCTGCAATTAAAAATTTCCGGACTTATCCTTGCAATAACCTATGTTTTCATAATCTATCTGTCATTCAAATTTGAAAACAAACAAAACACGGAAAAACAAGAGGCAAGTTTCAAATTTAAAAAACTTTGGAAGCAATACGCTCTTTTTCTGTTTCTTTCAATGATAATTGTCATAACGGGCTACTACCTCACCGGCGTTTGCGACAAAATGGCAATTACCCCTTTCTCAATCGGAGGCAAAAGTTATGTTTTGGGAACAACGTTTGTCGGACAACTGTTTCTGGCTTTATCAACGTCTTTGCCCGAGTTAATCGTTTCTTTAAGCGCCGTGAAAATAGGAAAAATTGACATGGCTTATTCAAACGTATTCGGAAGCAACATATTCAACATGTTTATTCTTGGAATTTCCTCATTCTTTTATTCAGGCAACATGTTTTTAAACGTCTCAAAAGACATTCTTTTTTCAATACTAATTTTCTTTATCCTTGTTTCAATTACAATTGCGTCTTTGAAATACAGAATAAAGTCAAAATTCAGATACGACGCTTTTCTGCTTATTCTCTTTTACCTTTTGAATTTGTTTTACCTTTTCAGCAAATAATCAGAGGGAAACAACGGTTGCGGCGTCGTTTGAATCGGATTCTATCTTTTTAACAAAGGGAAGTTTTGCAAGATAACTTCTAATTCCGCTTTTTAACCTGCCTGTCCCGTGGCCGTGAACAATTCTTACCTTTTCAAACCCTTCAAGCAATGCCCTGTCCAACTCTTTATCAATAATGTCAATTGCCTCTTCAACCCTTTTGCCAATCAAATTCAATTCAAGGGGAAACAACTGCTCTTTTTTCCCCGTTGAAATATTTACTCTTCCCTTTTTTTCCTTTTTCTTTTCAATAAGTTCAACATCGCCAACGCTTAGCCATATCTTCTTTCCGTCCGAAACGATAAGCACCTTATTTCCGCTTACCTCTTCAACCCTGCCCTTTATTCCAAGTAGGGAATGCTTTACAAAGTCCCCTTTTTCAAATTTTACCGATTTTTTCCCTGTTTTCTTTTCAGACTTTATTTTATTTCCGAATTTTTTGTCAAAGCCATTTTCAAAATCTTTTTCAAACCTGTCAGCCTTTTTCCTCAACTCGCCCTTTATCCCTAAAAGAAGTTTCTCTTTATCCTTCCTGTATGATGACAGAAACTCTTCAAATTCCCTTCTAATATCCCTTTCAAGTTCCATTTTCAAAGAGGACAATTTTTCCTCTCTGCTTTTAATCCTCTCTTCCCTCTCTTTGATATTTGCTTCCCTTTTGCTTAAATCTTCAAGCATTTCGTTGTATTTTTTCACCTTTTCGGACAAAACGCCTATCAAGTCGGAGTAATCCCTGTTTGCCTTTTCGGAATATTCCCTTGCATGGGACAGAAAATCTTCCGGCAAACCTAATTTAGAGGCAATGTCAATTGCGTGGCTCAACCCCGGCACGTCGTAAACAAGTTTATAGGTCGGAGTTAAGGTATCCATATCAAACTCAACGCTTGCAAGCCTTAAAACAGGATACTCAAAGGCAAGTGCGGAAACGTCCTGATGGTGCGTCGTCAAAACCGCATAACAGCCCCTCTCTATCAAACCCAAAACAACGGCGCGGGCAATTGCCGCCCCGTCGGTAGGCTCGGTTCCCGTTCCCAATTCGTCAATTAAAACAAGGGTTGAAGACTTTGCCCTGTTTAAAATCAATTTAATCCTTGTCAAATGTGAAGAAAATGTTGAAAGGGACTGGGCAATGTCCTGCCTGTCCCCTATATCGGTAAGCACTTCCTCAAAAGGCGAAAAATAACTTCCGTCCTCAACAGGCACGGGGATAATGCACTGAGACATTAAAACCAAAAGACCGGTCATTTTCAGAAAAACCGTCTTTCCGCCCGTGTTTGAACCGGAAACAACAAGAATTCTCTTATCCCTGCTCAATTCAACATCGTTTGCAACAACTTTGCTGCCGGAAAAAAGCAAAAGAGGATGCTTCGCCCCTCTAAACAGCACGTTGCCGTCTTTTTTCACAACAGGCATATTGAGGGAATACTCTTTCATAAACCTGTATCTTGCGTTTAAACTGTCAAAGTATTCAATAATGTTGTCCGATATTTTAAAGGTTTCCCTGTTTCCTATAACAACTTCCGTTAACTTTCTTAAAATCTTAGCCTTTTCCTCTTCAATCTGCCCCCTGATTTCAATAAGGCTGTTGTTTAAGTCAACAACCTCAATAGGCTCAACAAAGGCTGTTGCGCCGCTTGAAGAAAAATCGTGGACAAGGCATTCAAGCCTTCCCTTGAAGTTTCTGTTTATGGGAATTACAAACCTTTCGT
>JAMOUY010000160.1 GCA_027067895.1 Acidobacteriota bacterium | reverse complement strand
GCGGTTTGTATTGCGCAGTATCTGTCCCTCAAAGACTTTACCTTGTATGCGTTTATAATCTCTTGATTTACCTTTGAGTAATCGTGCCACACCTCTTTTAGTGCATTTCTTGTGGCTGTTTCAGGATGGATGAGAATTGACATAATTTCACTAATAATCGGAATGGTAAGTGCTTTGATAAAAGGCGGCAATTCCTGAATGTAAGCCATTGTGTCAATCAAAACAAGCCCCTTTATTTCATCTTCCCTGTTTTCTTCTTTAAATCTTTGCGCAATTGCCATTGCAAGCCCGCCGCCGTATGAATTTCCGACAATTGCAAAGTTTTTCAATCCTTTTTCATCAATAAATTTCATTACGTTTTCAAGGTGGTCAAAAAACGAGTATTTTCCGTCATAGGGTTTTGGGGATTTCCCGAAGCCTTTCAAATCAATTGCAATGCACCTGTAATTTTGGGAAAACTCGGGAATAACGTGCCGCCACGTAAAGGTATTTACCCTGAAGCCGTGGATAAAGAGAATTGTTTTTCCTTTTCCTTTTTCTTCGTAGTAAAGTTTATTCCCCGACATTTTCTTTTTCCTTTCGGGATGCAAGCATGCCGCATGCGGCTGATATGTCTTCCCCCTTGGATTTTCTTATTATTGCATTGACGTTTCTGTCGGTTAAAATTTTTTGAAACCTCAAAACCCTTTTTTCTTCCGGTTTTTCAAACCCGCTTCCGGGATAGGGGTTAAACGGGATTAGGTTGATTTTGTATTTCAATCCATTTAAAAGGTCGTAAACCCTTAATGCGTCTTCTTCCGAGTCGTTGAAGTCTTTAAGCAAAACGTATTCAAAGGTTATTCTGTCCCTGTTGGAAAGGGGAAATTTTTTCAATTCCTCAATCAATTTGTTTAGCGGGTTGGACTTTGTTATAGGCATTATCCTTTCCCTCTGTTTCTGGTTTGAGGCGTTTAAAGAAACGGCAAGCCTCACTTTTACGGGAAATTCCGCAAGTTTTTTCAATCCCTCTATAAGCCCCGAGGTGGAAACCGTAATTCTTCTCGGGGACAAATCCATAAGGTTTTTGTCTGTCAAAATTTCAATTGCCTTTAAAATATTTTCGGTGTTATGGAGAGGTTCCCCCATTCCCATAAAGACAATGTTGAACTTCTTTTTTTCGGGAAGGTTTGCATAACTTTTCAAAAGCAATACCTGGCTTACAATTTCGGAAGGTGTAAGATTTCTTATAAACCCCATTGTGGCTGTTTTGCAGAATCTGCATCCCATTGCACAGCCTACTTGGGAAGAGATGCAGAATGTAATTTTTCCCTCGTTCATGGGGATAAGCACCGATTCTACAAACAACCCGTCTTTCAGTTTGAATACAAACTTTGTGGTGCCGTCTTTTGAAGAAACGCTTTGGGTTTTCTCAATTGTCAGAATTTTTGCATTCTCTTTTAGTTTGTTTCTGAATTCTTTTGACAGATTTGTCATTTTTTCAAAGTCAAAAACTCCCTTGGTGTAAATCCACTGCGCAATCTGCTTTATTCGGTAAGGCTTTTCATTTTTGAAAAAAGAATGGTTTTGTAATTCTTCAAATGTATAGTCAGTTATTGTCATCTGGAAGTTTGATTTTCAGTTTTTTTAAGAATTCCCTGTCTTTTGAATTTAGCCTTGAAACCGCGTCTGAAAGTTTATCAATTTGTTCCAAGTCTTCAATATCCTCAAATGCGTCAATTGTTATGGATACATGAAAGCCTTTCTTTTTCAAGGCGTTGATTTTTTTCATAATTTCTTTGTTTTCTGCTATAAGGTCAAGGATTAACTCGCCTAATTCCTCAACCTTTTCCCACATGTCTTCCGGAAGCATTTACAACCCCGCTTTTTTCAAAACTTTTTGTTTTAATTTCATAAATTCTTCTTCGGTAATGAGTTTTTTGTCAAGCATATTTTTCAATCTCTGCAATTCCTTTTCCATTTCTTCTGTGGATATTGTGTTTTGAGGAATTTGATTTTCTTGTTTTTTAACCAATTCGTTTTTATTATTCGGATTTATTTCAGCATCGGGATTTTTAGGAAGTTTTTCAAAGGTTTCTTCGTATATGCTATCAAATTCCGCAAAATTCAGTCTTGTTGTCCAAACTTTTTTGTCAATTAAAACTGAGTTTTTGTAAACGTTTCCGTCTTTTGAGTAATATTTGATGTATTTGGAAGTCAAAAGCGTGCGTCCTCTTTTGTATCCTTCGTAAAGGTAATTAACAAGAAGATGGTTTTCATCGGGTAAACTAAAATAAAGTTGGTCAACTTTTTTATGAATGTCTTTTTTTTCTTTTGAGTTTATGTAGTGTTTTGTTTTCTCAATTACCACTTTTTCGTCCGGTTTTGCTTCGGCCATTGCTTTCAAAAAGTCTGGAAGTATTTTTAAAATATCTTCATGGCTTAGAATTAAAGGATATGGCTTTCTGTCAAGTTTTATGCAGTGAAGAATTTTCATTGCCTGCTT